>JAIELS010000014.1 GCA_019752795.1 Sphingobacteriaceae bacterium | reverse complement strand
ATTGAACTTAACAAAAGAAAATGCGGACGAGTTTTTGGCCGCTTTTGGTAAACTAGTTAAATAATATTATTTATAATTTAAAGCCCCTTTAGGGGTCTGGGGTATGAAACTTTTCACTTCCGTAAATGATGTTCCAAACATCAAGCAATTTGTAAATGATGCATTAGCATTAAAAGCAAATCCTTATGCACACCAAAATTTGGGTAAAAATAAAACTTTAGGTTTAGTTTTTATGAACCCAAGTTTACGTACCCGACTAAGCACGCAGAAAGCTGCGTTAAACTTAGGGATGAACGTAATGGTGATGAATATGGATAAAGAAGGCTGGGCATTAGAAACACAAGACGGTGTGATAATGAATGGTTCAACAGTTGAACATATTCGTGAAGCTGCAGCAGTAATGGGACAATATTGTGATATTTTAGGATTACGCTCTTTTCCGAAATTAAATAATCGTGAAGAAGATTATAGCGAAGATTTCTTTAATAAATTCGTAAAGTATTGTGCCATTCCGGTGGTGAGTTTAGAGAGCGCAACACGTCATCCATTACAGAGTTTTGCAGATTTAATTACCATTCACGAAACTTGGAATCCATTGCGAATTGGAGCTAATGATAAACCAAAAGTAGTATTAGCATGGGCCCCTCATATCAAAGCATTGCCCCAAGCAGTACCAAATTCTTTTGCAGAATGGATGTGTAAAGCACAAGCAGAGGGAATGATAGATTTTACGATTGCACAACCAGAAGGATATGAACTTTCAGAAGATTTTACGCAAGGTGCAGCTATTCAATATAATTTAGACGAAGCATTAGTTAGGGCTGATTATGTTTATGTAAAAAACTGGAGTAGCTACAAAAAATACGGCAAGGTTTTAACTTATCCAGATGGCTGGATGATGAATAACGATAAACTGAAGTTTACTAACGATGCAAAAGTGATGCATTGTTTACCTGTTCGTCGTGATTTAGAGTTATCTTCTGAAATTTTGGATGGACCAAACTCTTTAGTGATTCACCAGGCTGGGAATAGACTTTGGGCAGCACAAGCTGTAATCAAAGCGATGTTGGAAGAATTAAAATAGTTTAAGGTTATGAGTTACGTGTTAGAGGTCAAAGCACCCAAACTCGTAACTCATAACTCGCAACCCATAACTCAAATATGAAACAACTCACCATTATAAAAATTGGCGGAAACGTAATAGATAACTCCGAAAATTTACATCTTTTTTTGGAGGATTTTAATGCTTTGCCAGGCGATAAAATTTTGGTTCATGGAGGTGGAAAAGTAGCAACTGAACTCGGTAAAACCTTAGGGATTGAGCCTAAAATGGTTGATGGACGCAGAATCACCGATATAGAAACCCTAAGAGTTGTTACTATGGTTTATGCTGGATTAATTAATAAAAACATAGTTGCCCAATTACACACCAAAGGCTGCAATGCCATTGGTTTAACGGGTGCCGATGGAAATATTATTAAAGCTATAAAACGTCCAATAAAGGATATTGATTATGGTTTTGTAGGAGATTTAGATGAAAATTCTGTTAACTCATCAATATTAGATAGTTTATTGAAAGTTGATTTAATCCCAGTTTTGTGTGCAATTACACACGATGGAGATGGCCAACTTTTAAATACCAATGCAGATACTATTGCTTCGGCTGTTGCAGTTGCAATGTCATCATTATATGAAACACGATTGATATATTGCTTTGAGAAAAAAGGGGTGCTGAGAGATGTTAACGATGATACCACATTGGTTAAGGAAATTAAAGCTAATGAATTTGAAGGTTTAAAAGCGGATGGGACTGTTGCGGATGGAATGATTCCTAAATTGCATAATGCCTTTGAAGCCATAAAAAAAGGAGTTTCAGCGGTTTATATTGGTAAAGCTGATGAACTTACGGCACTTGAAATCGATTGTTTTGGTACTAAACTATTAAAATAAGTCTTTAAATTGCCTTACGTTATTCGAAATAAAGCAGCTAAAACTTTAAATAAAATATGATTGAAAAACTGATAAAAGAAAGTTTGGAGTTATTGCGGAATTTAATCCGTACGCAGTCTTTTAGTAAAGAAGAAGATAAAACAGCAAATTTAATTGCAGAATTTTTAGAAGAAAGAGGGGTTAAAATTCATCGCAAAATGAATAATGTTTGGGCTTATAATCAGCATTTTGATCCTACTAAACCAACCTTACTTTTAAATTCTCATCACGATACGGTTAAACCAAATTCTGGATACACTCGTGATCCTTATGATGCGGCTATTGAAGATGATAAACTTTTTGGATTAGGTAGTAATGATGCTGGTGGCTGTTTGGTTTCTTTAATCGGAACGTTTCTTTATTTTTACGCACAAAAAGATTTAAAATATAATATCTGTTTGGCCGCAACTGCGGAAGAAGAAATTTCTGGTAATGACGGATTAGAATTAGTTTTGCCAGATTTAGGAAAGTTAGAATTTGCAATTGTTGGAGAACCTACTGAAATGAATTTAGCAATTGCTGAACGAGGTTTATTGGTTATAGATTGCATTGCTCATGGTAAAGCTGGCCATGCAGCGAGAGAAGAAGGAGAAAATGCGATTTATAAAGCATTAAAAGATATTGAATGGTTTAGAACGTATCAGTTTTCAAAAATATCTGAAGTTTTCGGGCCAGTGAAAATGACAGTTACCATTATCAATGCGGGTTCTCAACACAATGTTGTACCTGCTGATTGTACTTTTACAGTTGATATTCGAGTAACCGATTCTTATACCAATGAAGAGGTGGTAGAATTAATTAAAAAGCATGTAAGTTGCGAGGTGAAGCCAAGATCGGTAAGGTTAAAGCCATCCTCTATAGATAAAAATCATCCAATTGTGCAAGCTGGTATTGCTTTGGGTAAAACTACTTATGGTTCGCCAACAACTTCAGATCAAGCATTGTTAGATATCCCATCATTAAAATGTGGACCAGGTTTTTCTGGTCGCTCGCACATGGCAGATGAATTTCTTTATGTTAGAGAAGTAGCGGAAGGAATAGAGGGTTATATAAATATGTTAAAGCCAGTAATAGAAAAATAAAAAAGGGGACTAATTAGTCCCCTTTTTTATTTAATTATCTTCAGTTTCTTCAAACGCTCTTGTTTCTAAATGTTTCTCCATATCTAATCGGTTAACACCTTTACTCCACCATTCTGGAGCTGGTTTTCCTTTTAGCATATAATCGAAATATTCCATCATTCGCACTGCGTAATCTTTACGATTTGGTAATTTAGCAATACCATGATTTTCTCCTTTATAGGTAATCATCACCACTGGTTTGTTTAACCTTCTTAAACCATTGTAGTATTCAATCCCTTGCGTATAATCAACTGCGCCATCTTTGTCATTGTGTAATAACAACAATGGAGTTTGTACTTTTTTAATGTGATAAACTGGCGAATTACGTGCAAATGCATCCCAATTATCCCAATAACCTGGTGTTAAACGACCTTGGCTAGCTTCGAAAATTGCTTGATTTGTACCCCCGCTATTCCAGTAAATTAAACTGTACATACTAATCATATTAGTTAATGGAGCCCCTGCAGCAGCGGCTTTAAAAATATTAGTTTGCGTAATTAAAAAAGAAGTTTGGTAACCGCCCCAAGAGTGACCATGTATAGCTACATTTTTCGCATCTACAATGCCTGTAGCAATTGCTGCTTTAACCGCAGGCACTACACAAGCAACAGCAGACATACCAGGATCATTTAATTTGTATTTAATATCTGGTTCTAAAACGGCATAACCGTTGCTCAAATACAATGCTTTGTTGAACCCACCGCCTGGAAAACTTGGCATAGCATAGTTGTTTAATCCATCTGTTAAACGCTCGTAAATGTAAGTGATGGTAGGATAGCTTTTTCCGGCAACATAATTAGCTGGCAGGTATAAAGCCGCCTGTAAACTATCACCATTTGCGCTCACATAATCAATCAACTTTACACCAGAAGTCCATGAATATTTAGCTTGGTCTGGTGTGTTTTTGTTCACCTGCTTAGGTGCAGATAAATCGCTACTTGTGCTAGCAAAATAAACTGGCGACTGTTCGAAATTACTTTTGGTGTAAACAAATGTTTTTGTGTTCTCAGCTTTTGCAAAGCCTCCATAAGAGTTGTCATCCATCAACAAGATGTTTATTTTTGTTTTGCCTGCAGGTAATATTCCGATACCACCTTTTTTATCTTTTACATTAAATACGCTAAAATATTGGTCTTTACTAAGATCTGTGCCTTTTTCGTCTTCGTAAATTCTCAATTTGCTTAGTACTTCAGATTTTTTACTTTTCCAATTATCAGATAATGAAATTGCCGATTTACCATCTGCACTAATTTTCCATAAATCATAATTATCCTTAATTAATGCAAATTTAGAATCTGTAGACCAACCAAAATTTTGCGTTGCTGGTTTTGATACATTGTGATCATCTAATTCATCAATAAAAGAAGCTTTAATGTTACCTGTTAAATTAGCAGTCTGACCATTTTCTAAGTTAATGCTGTAAAATACACCATCAACATAATAACTTGCTATTTTACCATTTGGCGCTATCGATAAACGGCCACCGTTGCTGGTATACATCTTTGTAAATAAATTCTTTTTCGTACCAGTTTTAAGGTCAATTAAATAAACATCGGTATAGCTTTGCCCATCTAAATTCCCACTTAATTCATAATTAGAATTATCATAACCAATGGCATAAAGTTGCTTTGGCGCAACTATAACAGAGCGCATATTGCTGTCTGCTAATTGCATAAACTTTTTGTCTGCTAGTCGATAAGAGCTCGTGTAGTTAAAATTCTTATCTCTCATTTCTTGGGTTTGTTGTGCAGATTGAAGACGCTTATCTTGCCAATTCCAAATGATCATGTCTGGCTTCTCAATGTCATCTTTTTTAACCTCAGGTTTCACCATTTTAGCTAATGAATCAGCTTTTGCATTTGGGTTTTTGGTTTTAGAAACGCTATCCGCTTTCTTATCTTCCTTTTTCTCTAAGCTATTGATACCAAAAAACAATGTAGTTTGGTCATCAGACCAATATGGACTTGCATTGGTGCTTATCCCCATTCCTTTCGGAAAATTAGGGTCTTCTAAATTGTTGTAAATAACTTTAGCAGTTAACTCTCCATTTATCTTATTAATACCAATTAAACTTAAAACATCCTCTTTATATTTCTCGTTTTTATTAGCTTTAAGTAAAGCAAATGCATTCCCTTCTTCATTCCAGTTAATGCTTTTGTAAACGGCGTTATCATTATCTAATGCAGTTGTAATTCCGGTTTTCATATCTCTAATAAAAACTCCGTTTCCATTTTTGCCATTGGCATCAACTAAATAAGCTAATTGATCGCCTGCTTTATTAAAAGAAAACTCTGATATATTACCTAAGTTATAACTCTTTTTAGTTGCTAAATTATACAATAAAACATCGGTACCTTTTGCCGCATCTTTGTCTTTTGGAGCAGTTTCTAAAGCTGCAAATTGTATTGCAATCCAAGCTGAAGAATTTCCTGAGAAACTAAAATTTCTTACTTTCTCAAATGTTGTTTGCTTATTGTCTACTAAAGAAACCAACATTAATTTGTCGTAAAGTGGTTTCATTGATTTCCTAGCAATTTTGGCTTCTGCTTCTTTAGGAGAAACTTTAAAAGCGGCATATTTCGAATCTTTAGAGAATGATAAACCAGCAGCATTTGCGCCAATTGGATAGGTGTAATGTAATGTATCCAATGTTTTGCGAATTGTCATTTTCAAATCTCCCTCAGTTGGGCCACTCGCCCATGCCATCCATTGCCCATCAGCAGAAAGAGAGTTTCCGCGATTATAAGTCCATTTGGAAACATCTTTCCAAGTTAGCGCAGGTTTTTGCGCAAATGTTTTGCCAGTTATTAAAAGTAGCGAAACAAATAAAATAAGTTTTATACTCTTCATTTTTGTTTGGTTGTTTCTGCTAAATTACTGATTTATTGAATAAAACGGTAATAGCAATTATTTCTCTAAAGCATCAGTTCATTTTTAGCTTTACACTGCTTTATAAGTATTTATTGTATTTTTGTAAAGCATTTTAATCCTTTTCCCACCCAATGGGATAATAAATTATATAAATGAAAATCTGGCAAAAAAATATACAAGTAAATAAAGGAATTGAGGTTTTTACTGTTGGTAAAGACAGAGAGTTGGATTTGCAAATGGCGGCCTTTGATGTTTTAGGTTCTCTAGCTCATGTAGAAATGTTGGCCAGTATTAATCTATTAACTGCTGATGAATTAGTAGAAGTTAAAGCTGCTTTAAAAGTTATTTATCAAGAAATAGAAGAAGGTAAGTTTACAATTGAAGACAGTGTTGAAGACGTACACTCTCAAGTAGAATGGTTATTGACACAAAGAATTGGCGAAGCAGGCAAGAAAATTCACAGCGGGCGCTCTCGTAATGATCAAGTTTTAGTCGACTTAAAATTATACTTTAGAAGTTGTATAGAAGAGATTGTAATAAATACTTCAACATTATTTGATCAATTAATCACACTGAGTAACACGCATCAAAATAAATTACTACCAGGCTATACGCATTTGCAAATCGCTATGCCATCATCGTTTGGTTTATGGTTTGGTGCGTATGCCGAAAGCTTAGTTGACGATATGGAGGTAATGTTAGCCGCCTACAAAGTTTGCAATAAAAACCCATTAGGTTCTGCTGCTGGTTATGGGTCATCTTTCCCGTTAAATAGAACAATGACAACTGAGCTGTTGGGTTTCGAAAAATTAAACTATAACGTAGTTTATGCCCAAATGGGGAGAGGAAAAACAGAGCGAATTTTAGGACAAGCAATGGCTAATGTAGCGGCTACTTTAGCCAAAATGTCAATGGACGTGTGTTTATTTATTAATCAAAATTTTGGTTTTATCAGTTTTCCAGATGAATTGACAACGGGATCTAGTATCATGCCACATAAAAAAAATCCAGATGTTTTTGAGTTAATCCGTTCTCGTTGTAATAAAATTCAGGCTTTGCCAAACGAAATTGCCATGATGACAACGAATTTACCATCCGGTTATCACCGCGATTTACAATTATTAAAAGAAAACCTTTTTCCAGCAATTACTTCTTTAAACGAGTGTTTAGAAATGACAACTTTTATGTTGCAAAATATTAGCATTAAAGAAAATATTTTAGACGATAAAAAGTATGATTACCTTTTTAGTGTTGATGTAGTAAATGAATTAGCTTTAAATGGAACTCCTTTTAGAGAAGCCTATAAAATTGTTGGTGAAACTATCGAAAATGGAACCTTTGCGCCAAATAAATCTGTAAAACATACACACGAAGGAAGTATAGGTAATTTATGTAACTCAGAAATTAGTAATATGATGAATGAGGTATTGGAGCAATTTAAGTTTGATAAAGTTGAAAAAGCTATTGCCAAGCTCATTAAATAAATTTTCTTAATTTTGCAGTGTCTTCATACAGGCATTCGATTAAGATTGCTTCGTAACTTCGCAATGACGAATTATAATAAATCTAATTATTTAAAAAAATCAAGAATATGAATGTATCAGTATTAGCAAATACGCTTATCGGCTCAGAAATTATTAAAATTGGCAACGAGGTTAATGATATGAAACGAAAGGGTGCTCAAATTGCAAACCTGACCATTGGAGATTTTGATCCATCTATTTTCCCGATACCAGAAGCGTTAGAGCAATCAATCATTAAAGCTTATCAGGATGGGCAGACTAATTATCCGCCAGCAGAAGGAATTTTAGCTTTACGTGAAACGGTTGTCGACGTGTTAAAAGATCGTTACAATTTAGATTATACCACAAAAGATATTTTGGTAGCCGGTGGTTCAAGACCATTAATTTATGCTACTTACCTTGCTTTAATAGATCCAGGCGATAAGGTAATTTACCCAGCACCATCTTGGAATAACAACCATTATTGTCACTTATCTTCTGCAAATGGTGTCGCTGTAGAAACTACAGTAGAGAATAATTTTATGCCAACTGCAGCACAGTTAAAACCACATTTAAAAGGAGCTACTTTATTGGCGCTATGTTCCCCATTAAATCCAACAGGTACGATGTTTACCAAAGCGCAATTAGAAGAGATTTGCGATATGGTTTTAGCAGAAAATAAATCGCGTGGTGCGGATGAAAAACCAT
>JAIELS010000209.1 GCA_019752795.1 Sphingobacteriaceae bacterium | reverse complement strand
TATAAAATTCCATTATTTTTTCTTACGTCAATTGACTTGGATTCATTTTTTTGACATAATTTAACGTCATTTGCTTTTCACCTTAATAATTTTTTCAAGTCAAATAAATTTTAAATTTGATACCATTAAAAATAACATCGCCTTTGGCTTAAGTGAACTCAAAGGCGATGAAGTAGAACGAGCGGCGAAAAATGCAGCTGTTTACAATAACATTATAGATTTCGATTTAAAATTTGAAACTATGCTTGGGGAACGTGGAATTACGCTCTCCGGCGGACAAAAACAACGTGTTTCTATAGCTAGAGCTTTGATTAAAGAACCTAAAATTTTAATATTCGACGATTGTTTATCTGCTGTTGACACCAAAACAGAGGAAGAAATTTTAAGTAATTTGGGTAAAATTATGAAGGATAAAACCAGCATTATCATCGCACATCGAATTTCGACCATTAAAAATGCAGACCAAATTATTGTTTTAGCCGACGGAGAAATTATTGAACAAGGCACACACCATGAACTACTTAACAACAAAAGTGCTTACGCAGAAATGTACGACAATCAATTATTAGAAGAAGAAAGTCGTTAACATTCAACTGCACGCCTCATCTAGCTAATGCTTTCATTACTTAGAAACTAGTTTTTATATTTAAAAAGCAAATAAAATTCATGTTAAATCTATTTTGAATTAATAATTATTGCTTTATATTTACCCCAACCTTAAAACTAATACTACACACAACAATGGGAGATTTCGATAACAAAGAGAGAGAAGAGGTTTTTAGCAAGAAAGTAAGAGCTGGTAAGCGTACTTATTTCTTTGATGTAAAAGCAACACGTTCAGGCGACTATTACCTTACGCTAACAGAAAGTAAGAAAAGATTAGAGGATGGCGTTTTTGTAAAACATAAAATCTTTTTATACAAAGAAGATTTTGAAAAATTTACAGAAGGTTTAACAGAAACAGTTGAGTATATTAAATCTCATCAAGATGTAGTAGAAAAACGTTATGAATATTCTGAAAATGCAGAATATACCCATACTCCTAAAACAGAAAGCGACGACTTTTCATTTTAAGAAAACTAAAATAACAAATCCCCAGATGTAAATTTGGGGATTTTTTTTAACCCTAAATTTCCAGTAAGGCATGAAATTTTTTACCTCTATTTTCACTTTTTTAGCTCTTTTTACCGCTGTACATGCACAAACAGAAAAAATTGATAAAAAGCTAACTCAAATACTAAATGAGCATGTTAAAGGTTTTAATGGTGATGTAGGTATTTATGTGAAAAATTTAAAAACAGGCAAAATAGCAAGCTATAACGCAGATACTATTTTTCCTACTGCCAGCATGATTAAAGTTCCTATTACCATTGGTGTTTTTAATAAAATAGAAAGTGGAGAATTGAATTATAATACACAACTCACTTACAAAGACAGTTTACTTTATGAAGGCGAGGACATTTTAGGTTCGTTTAAAAATGGAGAAAAGATAGCTTTAGCCAAAGTATTAATGTTAATGATCACTACCAGCGACAATACGGCAAGTTTATGGAGCCAAAGTTTAGCAGGAACAGGTACAGCCATCAATGCATTAATGGAACAAAATGGCTTAACCTATACTCGAGTTAATTCTAGAACTCCGGGTAGACAAGCAAATCAAAGGCAATATGGTTGGGGCCAAACTACGCCTAAAGAAATGGCTACCCTATTAACCTTGATTAGAGATGGGAAGATGATTAGTCCCGCATCATCAGAGCGTATTTACCGCAACTTAATTCGTATTTATTTTGACCATGATGCACTTTCACAAATCCCACCTTATGTGCAAGCTGCATCAAAATCTGGGGCAGTTAATGCAGCAAAATCTGAAGTTGTTTTAGTAAATGCCCCACATGGTGATTATGTATTTTGTATTGCTACAAAAAATCAAAAAGATCAATCGTGGACTAATACAAATGAGGGTTCTACCTTAATTAGAAGCCTGAGTAAAAAATTATGGAATTACTTTGAGCCAAAATCTACATGGAAACCAGCCGTTGGGATGGAGAAGTATAATTAGCCTACAAGTCTGGCAAAAACTGAAAATAAATTAAGTCCAATAAAAATAATTACAATTACACCCCAAAATTTAAACAATGATTTCAACTTACTGAAAGCATCATTTAAACTTTCTTGTTCTCCATAAAGCACCCCTTGTTTAGCTTTTGAAGCATGTTTAAAAAGTAATAAACTTGGATAAAATATAGCTAAACCATAAGCTATAAAAACGAAAGTAATTGCACCACTTCCTATATTTCCCATTGCACCAAGCATTTTTGCTAATTCTGGATTAGTACTTATGGCTGAGCCAACTGTTAATGCAGCAAGTAACATAAAACCTGAAATAACAAATCCTACAATAGCTAAAAAATGTGCCCATTTAGCTATATCATAAATGTAACTTCTTATCTCTTCGGTAACTATTAACTGCGGTTGAGCAGTTATTTCTTCTTGTTCTTCTATATTTTGCATATCGTTTAGCAATTATCCGTGTTTTTTCTTTTTGTTCATGATCGCTTTCTGACCAATACCAAAGTTTGTAGTTTTGGAATTACTCTCTTTTCGCTGATGATAAGCAGCATCTAAAAAGCTTTCCTCTTCTTCTGCCTGTACTTTAGCTATTTTATTTTTTTTGGTTGTAGTTTTAGAAACATCTTCAACCAACAAATCTGCTGGCAAATCTGCTACTTCTATCTTTTGGCCAATTGCTTGTTCTATTTTACGAACCTGCGGTAATTCTAAATCTGTGGTAAATGTTATGGCAACAACATCATCATCGCTTTGCTTAATTACCCTATTTAAATACGTTTCTTTCTGCACTGGTAATTCAAAATGGAAAATAAAAGGAATTCCGCTCAAATCTAAACTTTGTAAAAGTTCGTTGGCAACAATTAAAACTCTTGCTTCAGCATCTTCCTTAAAATCTTCAATATCATCAAAACCAGCTTCGTCAAAAAACAAAGGTTTGTAAACAAATATATCCGCTGCTTTCCCATCAAAAAGATCTTTAGACAAAGTTTGCGCAGTTAATCTCGTATTTACAAAAACAACTACTTTATCAAAAACCTCTGCATCTTTTAGCAAAAGATTTAACAAATTAAGTTTTGTTCTAAAGTTAGGTACGTGATACAAAAGTTGAGTATGTGTTTCCGTTTCATTTTCACCTAAATCTTCTACCTCAATTAAGGTTGGTAATTTCATAAAAGGTTGAATCATTAATTCAAGTCTATCATGCATTACTTCGGTAAAAATTAAGTGTTGGCATTTCTGAATACTATTGGCCAACTCATTAATTGGCAGTTGCATACCCAATTTAACCATTTCTGCAGCATCATCTACTACAAACATTTGAATTTTATTGGTATTTAAACCCAATTTTAAATAAACTGCTCTTGCTCTAGAAGGTACAGCAACCACAATATCAACACCATCGGTTAATTCGTTAACCTGCGCTTCCATCCCACCATCGGCATGTAAACCAACAATACGTATCGTTTGATTTCTGTTTAACAGCTTAATGTGTTCGATCACTTCCAGTACTCTCTCTTTAGTTGGCACTAAAATCAAAGCTCTAGGCGCTTCTTCAAATCCATATTTAAGGCGCATTAATACACCCAAAATGTATGTTGTTGTTTTTCCGCTTCCCTCTGGTCCAACGGCAATAATATCTTGTCCGCCTAAAATACGAGACATGGTTCTAGCCTGTATTTCTTTCGGACTTAAATATCCGGCTGCTGTCATCGCAGACACTAAAGGTTTGCTTAATTTTAATTGTTCTAAAGACACTATTCGCTTGCTAAAATTACTAATGTTGCAAATTTACGGAAAATATCAGGGAAACACTAAATCGCGGTAGATTACTATTCGAAATTATATTTATGCACAGTTGTAACGTTTTAGTCTTCAGACACGTATTAGCAATAACAGCAACATTTTAATTATGAAAACTACAAAAAATATATTATTGGGTATAGTGGTTATTTTAACGTTCTTACTGTTTTTTCAAGCATGCGAAAAAAGTAATACCGTAGATTTTTCTGGTAAATATGTAATTAAAGTTGGCGAAACTAAAAATGTTCCTCAAAATGCAAACTTGGCAACCTTAACTTTTCAAGAATTTAATGATAGTCGCTGCCCAGCGAATGTACAATGCGTTTGGGAAGGTGCTGCACAAGGAAAATTTAAGCTCAAAACTGATCAAAGTGAACAAATAATTGAACTTTGTTTAGGCGGCTGTAATGTAATTGCTAAAAATACCAATCAAGAATTTAATGTTAACGGAGTGATATACACCGTAAAATTAATCGAACTCACACCATACCCTGGTACAGGTAATGCAAATGAAAAAGCAGAAGCCACTATATTAGTTCAAAAAAAGTAATATCAAATTTTTGATACAAATAAATTTTTCTTTTATTAATGTGTAAGTTTATGCCAATTGGCGTCAATTTATGATTAAAAAAATGAAAAAAATCTTATTAAACCTCTTCTTAATTGCACTGAGCACAAGTGTTTTTGCTCAAGACGCAGTAAATTATCAGTTGCCACCAAAGGCAATAACTGACCTCTTATTAGCTAAACCTACTCCGGGAGTTAGCATAGATAGTAAAGCAACTTGGATGTTGTTTAGCGAACGTAATTCTTTCCCATCTGTAGAAGAATTGGCAATGCCAGAATACCGTATTGCTGGTATGCGTATCAATCCAAATAATTATTCGCCAAGTCGCCAAACATTTATCAATAACTTTAGCTTAAAAAACATTAAAACTGGCAAAAGTTTAACGGTTACTGGTTTACCTTCTCCATTATATGCAGGTAGCGTAAGCTGGAACCCTAGCGAAACTAAAATTGCTTTTACCAACACTACACCTACAAGAATTGATTTATATATCATCGATGTAGCAACTGGTAAGGCTACAAAAACAAATAAAGCGGCTTTAAACGCAATTATGGGTAGCGGTTTAACTTGGGTTGATGATAATACTTTATTATATCGCGTAGCTACTAAACCAGCAACCATGCAACCAAAACGCCCTTTGGCACCAACAGGACCAACTATACAAGAAAGTTTAGGTAAAGCAGCGCCAAGTGCAACACTTCAAGATTTAATTAAATCGCCATTTGATGAAAAATTGTTTGAGTTTTTCGCAACATCACAATTGGTACAAAACAAAGCTGGTATAGAAACGCCAATTGGCAAACCTGCAATTTATAGCAGTGTTTCTTTATCGCCAGATAAAAATTATATGATGGTGCGTACCATTAAAAAACCTTTCTCTTATTTAGTTTCTGCAGGTGGTTTCCCATCCGTATTAAACATTACAGACAGAACTGGTAAAGTGGTAAAAATGTTAGCAGATTTACCTTCAACAGAAGTTAGACCATCTGGTTATGACAACGTACAAAATGTACCAAGAGGTTTCGATTGGCGTGATGATGAAGCTGCAACCGTAGTCTGGACAGTAGCTTTAGACGGCGGATTAATAAAGACTGATGTAGAATATCACGATGCAGTAATGCAGCTTTCAGCTCCTTTTACTGGAACAGCTAAAGAAATTTTAAAAACTAAACAACGTTTCGGTGGCTTTAGCTGGGGCAATGCAACTTTTGCTTTATTCAGAGAAAGTAATAGAACTAAGCAAACCTCTAGATTAAGTCGTTTTAATCCAACAACTGGTGCAACAGAAGTTTTATATGAATTAAATACAACTGATGCTTACAACAACCCAGGTTTTCCGGTAACCGAGAAAAATAAATTTGGCAGACAAGTAATTTTAACTACAGATGGAGGCACTAAATTATTATTAAACAATACCACTGGTGCTTCTGCCAAAGGCGATTTGCCTTTCATCGCTAAATTTGATTTAGCATCTAAAAAATCTGAGATTTTATGGCGCAGTCAACCTGGTAGTTTTGAAATGGTAACTGATGTTTTAGACCCTCAGAAATTAGTTTTATTAACGCGTAGAGAAAGTCAGAAAGATGCACCAAATTATTTCATTAAAAATTTAATGTTGCGTATCGCTGATCAGCAGATTACCAATTTCTCTAATCCTTACACCCAATTAGAAGGCGTTAAAAAAGAGAAAATCTCTTACAAAAGAGCAGATGGAATTGACTTAACAGGCGATTTATATTTACCAAAAGGCTACGACAAAGCAAAAGATGGTCCGTTGCCAGTATTGATATGGGCTTACCCACGTGAGTTTAACTCTGCTGCAGATGCTGCACAAATTAGAGGTTCTCAAGATAAATTTACAACCATTAGTTCTGGCGGTCCGTTGTTTTTTGTAACCCAAGGTTATGCTGTTTTAGACAATGCAGAAATGCCAATTGTTGCACAAGATGGCAAAAGACCAAACGATACTTTTGTAGCGCAATTGAAATTAAATGCTGAAGCTGCAATTAACAAATTGAGCGATATGGGTGTGGGAGATAGAAATAGAATGGCAGTTGGCGGACACAGTTATGGTGCCTTTATGACAGCTAATTTATTGGCGCATACTGGTTTATTTAAAGCAGGTATTGCTCGTAGTGGTGCTTACAACAGAACCCTTACCCCTTTCGGTTTCCAAAATGAAGACCGTACCTATTGGCAAGCTCCTGAGTTATATTACCAAATGAGCCCATTTAGCTACGCTGATAAAATTAAAACACCAATTCTATTAATTCATGGCGAAATGGACGATAACCAAGGTACTTTCCCAATTAATAGTGAGCGTTTATTTAACGCCATAAAAGGTACTGGTGGCACTACACGTTTCGTGTATTTACCTTACGAAGCACATGGTTATAGAGCCAAAGAAAACATTTTACACATGTTGTGGGAAATGAATACTTGGTTAGATACTTATGTGAAGAATGCGAAATAGCCTCAGCCCAACCCTCTCCTAAAAGAAAGGGAGTTAATCATAAAAGCATCCGATGGATTTAATTATTCATCGGATGTTTTTTTTAGCAGTTAATTGATAAAATCAACCCGATGACTTTTATTATATATAGAATTTTTTAAATACTTTTAAAATGTATTAAGGAATTATTTATCAGACTTATCGGGCTACACATAGATGAATAGGTCGAAGATGTTAGACCTATGTGCAAGTTACCTGCAAGAATGAGCTTAAAATTACTTTATTTTACAAGAAGATGAATAATGAAAAAGAAACAAAGTGACATATTGAAAATAGCAATTTCGTTTGCAGTTTTATTCGTTTTATATCACTCAGCCGAATACATGCTTTTATTTAGAAATAGTATTTTTGGTTTTTTTGTATTTCAGTTCCTTTTTTTTCTATTCGCATGGATTTTAGGAAACTGGAACAATAAGAATGGATTTGGTTTTTGGGGGTTATCATTTTCTAAATTAAAGATAAAACATGTGTTAACCGGAATAATATTAGGCATACTATTATATGGTATTCCTTACATAATTTCGTTGTCCCTTGGAACTGAATTCGTATCAAATATACCCCCTTGGACTGATATTTTGAAAGCGAGTATTCCATTTGTTTTTGGCGTAATTTTCTCTTCATTCTCTGAAGATGTGTTAACAAGAGGCACTGTTTTTCGTCTTCTAAATAACAAAATAAAAACCGGTTGGATTATACTTATATCCGCAACAATTTATTTATTAAATCACATCTTTAGGCTTAATGATGGACTAGACACACTTTCTTACCTATTTTTGTTAGGTGTACTATTTATTATTCCTTTAATATTTACAAAGAGTTTATGGATTACAGGGTTTATGCACTGGTCTGGTAACGCTTTTTTTTATATTACACATAATGTAATTCAGACTAAAGACAACTTGAACTATGTAACACCAAATCAAATTTTCGTTTTCTGGATTATAATATTGATTCCAATTATTTGGTACTTTTTTAGCAGATTTAAATCAAAACTTATTTAAAATGATAATAAAAGCCAGCAGGTAATAATATATAAAAAAAATAGGGTGAAATACAAGGGTGATTGGTGATAACACCAACCACAAGGAAAAAAGGGAGTTAATCATAAAAACATCCGATGGATTTAATTATTCATCGGATGCTTTTTTTTTATATCAATTGTAATTCAACCTCTGGTTGGTATTATCATCAACCAAAACATATGGAAATAAAACGGTGATTGGTGATAACACCAACCACAAGTAAAAT
>JAIELS010000027.1 GCA_019752795.1 Sphingobacteriaceae bacterium | reverse complement strand
ATATGGATATATAATTGTGCAGCCAGGTGCAGATAAACATTAAAATAGAAATTATAAAAAAGTAAATTTTAGAGTTGTTTTCTTCGCAAATTAATTTTCTTATCAAGCCTTGTTATCATACTTTGATTTTAGTGTATTAAATTATATTTTAAATACGTTATTAAATCTGGTTGTTTAAAAAAATCTATTATATTTATTTTTTAGGTAAATGAGCGACATAAAAGCAGTAATTAATTAGTAGAAAAAAGGTTTTAGTATAAATTAAATAATAAGATATGAGTTCTAATATTGCTCCCATCCCGGTTAATGAAATGAATAGAATATTGAATTTGTATGAATTTGATCTTGATTATTCTA
The DNA here is from genome assembly GCA_019752795.1 of Sphingobacteriaceae bacterium. GTDB lineage: Bacteria > Bacteroidota > Bacteroidia > Sphingobacteriales > Sphingobacteriaceae > Pedobacter. Next base: position 7,866 of record JAIELS010000027.1, on the reverse strand, counting down.
ACTTAGAAAATACTTTTAAAGACTTAACTTACCTAGCTGCAAAAATTTGTGGAACGGATATCTCTGTATTTAACCTAATAGATTCTTATACACAATGGTCTATATCGAGTTTTGGTTTGGATGCTGGCCAGACACCTAGAGAAGATTCATTGTGCCAATACACCATATTAGAAAATGATCATTTTGAAGTTGAAGATCTTTCTTTAGATAGCCGATTTCAAGATAAATCATTCGTAGACAACCCTTTGAATCTTCGTTATTATTTTGGAGTTCCTCTCCGTACCAATTCTGGGCACAATATAGGTTCATTGTGCGTACTTGACAAAGATCAAAAAAAACTTACCCCAGAGAAAATCGAACTTTTAAAAATTATTGCAAATGAAATTATAAAAAAACTCAATACAATAAAAGTTGTTCAAGAACTTAAAGTAAAAATTACTGAGGAAAAAGAAGTAAACAAAAGGGTTGCTCACGATATAAGAGGTCCTATTTCTGGAATAATAGGATTAACTGAAATTATTAAAGAAGATTCTAAAGAAACAGAAACACTAGAATTAGTTAATATGATAAACAAAAGTGGCAATGCTGTTTTAGATTTAGCGGATGACATTTTAAACCAAATAATTGGAAATAAAGAGTCTATGTTTAATGAATTTAGTTTATTGATCTTAAAGCAAAAATTAGAAAAACTTTATGATCCTCAAGCAAAAGCAAAAGAAATATCGTTTAATGTATTGATTGATTCTATGCACGAAAACGTGACTTTTAAAAAGGGTAAGCTTTTACAAATTGCAGGAAATTTAATTTCCAATGCAATTAAGTTTACTCCAAATTTTGGTGATATTAGTGTTAATCTACAAATTGAGTTAAAAAAAGATCAAAACTTACTAATTATAGAAGTAAACGATAACGGATTGGGTATAGATGAACAATCTATCAACTCAATTTTAAAGGGAAATAAAATTACCTCAGTAGGTACAAATGGTGAAATGGGATACGGTTTTGGTTTAACTTTGATTCAAAAGCTTGTACAATCAATAAAAGGAAGAATAAATATAAAATCTGAATTAGGTAAAGGAACTAATTTTCAAGTTATTATTCCGATTTAATACCTTAAAAAGAATAATTTAATGTGCCTTATTTAATTTTTTCTTAGTTATTTTAAGAGACTTTTTAAGTTTAATCCATTGTTCGTCAAAAAAATCGCAAGACAAATAATTTATACCAACACGTAATGCTTTTAAACCACTTACCCCTTGTAACTCTTCCAAGTCTAACATTTCCAAATCATTTAATAAAAACCCTTGTTCTTGTAAGTATTTAATATATTCTTGATATTCATTTGCTTCATAAGCGTTAAAATATACCAAAGCAATTTTACCTGGTTGAGTTAAACGTTCATCGGTACCACTTACTAAAACTTTATCGATGCGTTTTTTTACAACTTCGTACCGAATATTGTATGCTCCTTCTACATCAAATCTACGCTCATCATTTCTAAAACTAATATCTATTGGATTTGAATGGATAAATATTAACTGTGTTGTTAATAAAGCCCTTGGCATCTGGCTAACCAAATTATTTGTTAAACGAGCAACTTCTACCATTGCTGTTAATTGCCAAAGGCGTATGTTTTTTAAATACAATAAATCAAAGGGTATATCTGGGGCAATATCCTGACCAATATAAATATCATACTCTACGCCATCAGTTCTAAATTTTGCAAAATAACATGGATAAGATTCTTGCAGCGCTTTTTGTGCTTCTTCTAAAAACTCACTAACCGAAGTATTGATAAACTGCATTGAAGTTTCTAAAGTCCTTCTATTCTCATAGGCAATACCTTGTTCTGAATTTATACTGCTAAAATATTCAGCAATAATATCTTTGGTTTGCGGGTGACCCTTTTCTATGTGTTTTAACATTGGATAAACTTCTAATTCTAAAAACTCATTCAGTTGAGCTTCCTCGCTAGAATTAATAAAATCATCTATTCTTTTCGCCCAATTCTTACAATTAAAAAGAATTTTATCCAATAAATCCAAACGGATTACAGCCCTAAGGCTTTCTAATGCTTCACTTAATTTGGCAAGTTGTACTTTTAAATCTTCTTTTAAAGCATAATTTCGTTCGGTTGTCGAGTTACGAATATCTATTGCGCCAAATAGTGGATAAAGACCTTTAAAAGTTACAGTTTCAATCTCTAAATTTTTCTTTTTCTCTTTACTATTTTTTAGATAATCCCATACTACTTGGTTAAATTTCCATTGTACAGAAGGTTGTAATGCCGTAAACTTGTCTTTGAGGATATTATCCATTTTGGCATCAAATTCTTCTATTTTGTATTGTAAAAGCTGACCTAATAAGGGTAAAGCAGAATGAAATCTTGACAATAATTTATCGCTTACGATTAATTCTTCATTAGAATAAATTTCCATTATTCCCGCCAACTGATTATTATAAAAAATTGGCAAAAATGAATAAGAATGCACGCCGTTTTTCCTCAAAACATCCAAAAATGGAAAACTCGTTATCTTTTCATCATTTAAGTTATTAAAAAAAACAGGACGAGGGTTATTGATATATTCGTTAACTAAAGCAAAGAAAGTTTCTTCTTGAAGATTGTATTTTTTAGCAGAATCTAATAAAATACTTTGAGATTTAAGATCATTATCAAATACAAACTTATTATTAACCATTAAAAAAGGGAGTAGGCCAAATTCGATATGACCATTTCCAGCTAAAGTTTTTAAAGCTTGGATAACATGCTCATAAGCCTCGCTTTCATACGTATGGTTAACCAATGCGTCACGTATACCGTCTATTGCATGTTGTAAAGTAACATCTGTTAAAGTAATTACGGTAAATCCATCGAACTTAAATTTTTCAAGTGGTAATAATTCTTGTAAAAGTTCAATCTCTTTTCCCTCTTGCATTAGTGATGACACCAATTCTAAATTCAATTCGGGCAAATCTCCATTATACTGAATATCAATAAATTGAGTATCTGGACTAATATTATAATACGAAGTTAAGTGTGTCGTTGGGTTAGTATAAGCATATAAAATCTCGTTACCAGATAACGAAGTATAGTCATAGAATTTTTTTAATATCATTCTATAAATAAATTGTAATTGCTGCCTCTCTTTAGACTCTTCTACATATCCATTTTTCTTTTTTTCTTCTGTATGAACACTAAAGAATTCGAAAAATCCATCGGTACTAAAAAATATCCTATCGGGAATTGGAGTGCTCATTGCCCAGTATAAATCTTTTTCATTAGCCATTAAAGGCGTAAGAATAGTAAAGATTAACTCAAGGGTATCTTTATATTTTGCTAAATCTTCAACTTTAATATCATTCATTAAAGCTTCTTCTCGTTCAATTTTTTCTAGTAAAAAACGATAAAATTCTGCCTTAAGTGTCTGTTCAGTTTTAAGTCTACCTTTTAAATATGCAATTAATGGTCTAAAAGACAAAGTATACTCTACTTGACAAGTTTCACACGCATCCTCATTAATCTTTATAATATCAGTATTCATCTTCCTTCTTTTATCAATATCTAAAATTCATTGAAACGTATGGATACCAACCTTCTGTTGAGTGGCCCATTACAAAACGGAATATAGTTAAAGATGCAGGTGCGAAATATACACCTGCTCCCACTCCATGGTGCCAAGTATTAGATTTTTCATTACTATTCCAAACCCTACCAACATCATAAAATCCCATTAAACCAACCTGACCCGGTAAGACATAACTTACAAAATCGCCTAATTTGGCTCTAAGTTCTACATTATTATAGAAACTATGTTGCCCAGCGAATCGAAATTGACGGTAGCCTAACAAATTCCCTTGTCCACCGAGAAACATATTTTGATAAAATGCTGGCTTACCAATAGTTATACCTCCACCAAAACGTTCTGCCAACACAAATTTAGCCCTTCCATCTAAGTTTTTATATAGAGAAATACTTCCTGTAAACTGCCCATAAGAATTAGCATATTTATTTAAACTTTTAAAGGCTGACCATTTAAAATCTACATAACTTCCTAATGTTGGTAATAAATCATTATCTCGGGTATTGTTAATAAAATTTACAAAAATGCCACCATGCATTTTATCTTTATCAATTTTCAAACTATCGAAAGAATGCAAACCTGATGAATTTGAGATAAAACGTCCATTATTCTCATCTTTATCAAATTGATATAACTGAAACTTAGTACCCATGCTAAAAGTTGACTTAGGTTTACGCCACCTTAAAGAAGATTCTACTTGATAAACATTAAACCTTGCCCTATAAAAACCAACACTATTTGTGTTTTCAGTATCATTACCAACACCAAAAAAGTTCTGACTATTATCTGGCGCATAAGCATCAGCTTTTAATACTAAATCTGCTTTACCAAAAAGCTTTAACCAATCTCCTTTATAGTTAAAATTAAATGCTGCACTTGAAAATGAATGCATAAAAGCAAAATATTGAGAATTACCATAAGGTGCTTTTCTAAAACCTGGATTTGTAATTTTATAATTTAAACCCAACAACAATCCATCATCTCTATTTAAACCTGCCTCAATGTTAATAGAACTACGACTATACATATCTTTATTATAAAAAGATACATTTGATGTATCTACAGACATTTTTTTGCGCAATTGATGTTGATTTTCTCCAATAAATTTAGAATTACCATTTTTTCTACCAAATAATTGAATACTTCTAGATGCATTTGGTATATCGTAAACCTTTTTACCACTACCGGCTATAATTCTAAGTTTAATATTTGAAGTTTTATTATCAATCAAAACACTATCATTACCGTCTTTAGTATACAAACGTATTTCTTTGGTAATATTTGGATCAAAATTTCGACTAAAGATTTCTTCTTTAATGTTCCCTTCTTTAGAAATCTTATTGATTTGAACATTTAAGTGCTGACTATCAGAATCAGTAATTACTATTTTTTCATTTTTATTACTTGTCTGAATATCGACTATTCTGTTGAAGAAATGATAAAAATCATTCATTAATTTTGGCATCGAAGCTCTTCGTTCTTTTAACCGCTCCAGAAACTGATCATGCCTTAATTTATAATTTGGTTCTGGTAAATTTTTTAATGCCTTTTCAAAAATGTCATCAGTTAACAATGCACAAAAAGCTTTTACTTCATTATCCCACTCTTTCTCTGTGTATTGAGATAACAATCTACTGTTCATTGCTCTACCCTCCCACAAAAACCAATCTATTTTTTTAATTTCTCTTTCATAGCCCTGCATCATAGGCAATAATGAAGAACCTTGTGCATATTGCTGAATAAAACCGTCTGTACTATAAAAAACCATGTCCCGATCTCTTGGCACAGCTAAATATTTTTTACCTTTTTCAGTTTTCTCTGGCATCCACCTCCATTGATCTTCATGACGATCCCAATCGCCCAACATAATATCCAAAGCTCTGGCACGTAAATAAACCGCTGCATCGTAGGTATTGTCATTGTCGTCATCTAACTTATCGAGCATTTTACCAGTGTTATCCGAATCACCAATAGGTTCTCTTTCTTCTAATAAACACAATGTATTTGCAAAAAGATCTCCATAATCTCCAAGATTTACATCTGGAGATACCCAACCAATTATTGGAGTACTATGTGGCACATTAACTGCTTTTGCTAAAACTGGCACTACTAAAGCACTAAATGGGTGTTGTGCAGACATGTTATCCTTCAAAATATCTTTTGCAAAGGTCTGTCTTAATCCTTCAGGCAATAATACCTCAGGATATTTCTCAACACTTCTTAAAACCCATTCTTTACCAGCTGCATCTTTTAAACGCAAAGACCGCGATTGGTTACCGCCACCCAATTGTGTAGGTGTTAAACCGCCTTTAATTTTTGAAATTCTTAAAACTGGAACCTTTGTATCCATCGCATAATCTTTACGGTAATTTTCTCCGAAAAGGAAACGATGAAACTTGCCTACGCTATCATATGAAGGATGAACTTTAATGGTTATGCTATCTGCTTTAATTACTTTAAGTTCATTTATTTTTGGTGGTGCTAACTCTTTATATTTTTGAGTGTAGCTATAAACCTTCGTTAAACCAGTATCTGCAAACACAAAATAATCATAACGCATATCGTTATTTGTAAGCTGATCTGCAATTACATAGCCTTGTCTCATATCGTTAAATAACGAACCCTTACCTTTTTTATTAGGATTCATTTTAGCACCAGAACCGCTTACAATTTGTAGTTGTTTACCCTTTATAAATTGTAAACCATGCTCATGTCCTGCTGCGTAAATCACATTTGGTTTATCTCCAAAAACGCTATTTACACTTTTCATCATAGCTTTATAAGCTGGATGATTTAAATCTTCTGGACTTAATAAAGTAGAACGCAATAGCGGATAAATAGAACCTATAATTGGCAAAGGAATTTTAAGATCTTTGTTAAGAGAGGCTAATGGAAACAAGTGATTTCTCCATGTAAAGTATCCACCATGTGAGCCATAACTTTGAAATGGATGGTGAGAAGCAAGAATTATTACTTTGTCTTTATTCTGCTCCATTAAATCTTGCATTCTTGAAATAACTTCGTCTTTGGTCTTACAATCACAATCTGCACTAGGGTTTTCTTTATTATATGGAAATAAAAACCACTCACTATCGTATGCAATTAAAGTAAGTTTATCTGATAATTTAATAGCAACTGGATCTGGACAACCATTTGATGGTAGCAACTTTAACATGGGGTCATTAAAAGATTCAAGATAATTACTTTGTGCTTTAATTTTTGCTAGTCCGTTTGGACCAGACTTATCCCAATCGTGATTACCTGGCACAAAATATACTGCTGAACCAGCATCACGCATAGGTTTAAACTGCGACTGTAAAATTTTGCTAGTTTCGGCAAAATCTCCAAAACCTGGAATAGCCATCCCTACAGGATAAATATTATCACCTAAGTAAACTGTGGTTGTTTTACCCTTAATTACATGATTTGCCGCATTTTTTAAGGAAATAAACTGACCTTCATTCATTTCTCCAGCATCGCCAATTAAAATTACACGAGCTTTAACATCCTTATCTTGGGCATACCCAAAATAGACTGTAATTAATAAAATAAATACTAGAAGTAGTTTTTTGAACATATGAGCTGAACTTGCTTTTAATTATTTATTTAAAATTTAAGGCTTTTTATAATCAAACCTTAAAATATTACCGTTTGTCATTTCGCTACCTTCGTTAGATATATAGAGATTGCCAACTGCATCAAAAGCTATTCCCTCTGGCTGATTAAAATCATTTGAATTTAAATGATATACTGCTTTAATTTTAAAACTTTGATCTGTTACTACTAAAGCCTTATTAACCGAAGAAACGATGTACCACTCTTTGGTTAATGGATTTATAGCTAAAGCTGATGGATGAAATGAACCTTTCTTTTTTCCACTCATTTTATCAACATTGGTTGCGTCTACTAAAAAAGTACCAGCTGGTTTAAATGAGCCATCTTTTTGAAAATCTAAAATGTAACCTGTGGCATTTTTTGTGCCCTTATCTACTTTACAAGTTTTACAAAGCAAATAAACTTTACTTGTTTCTTCGTCGGCATAAATACCTTCATACTCTCCTTTTGGCAATAAATTCTCAGAAACTTTAACATTTGTTGTTTCAGAATTTTTAGTTTCACTAAGGGGAAACGAGTATAATTCTCCGTTACTTTTTAAAAGAATTACCCAATCTTTAATAATTGTAACATCTTCATAATCGCCTTTTTTACCAAACTTTATAGCAATTTTATCTTTAGTACCCAATGGTAGTTTAAACAAAGTTCCATCTTCATCTTGTTGGGCATA
>JAIELS010000148.1 GCA_019752795.1 Sphingobacteriaceae bacterium | reverse complement strand
AATAATATTATGACCAGAGAACGTTACATTAAATTAATTGCAGGTACACTAGTCTTGAACTCTTCATTAGCCGCCTATTTTATTCATATCAATTGGATCTGGCTATCCGCTTTTGTAGGTGCCAACTTATTACAGTTTTCTTTGAGCAATTGGTGTTTAATGGATACGATTTTAAAATCCTTAGGCATTAAGTCAGAAAATGAAGCTAGAAGTTGTGGTAATTAAATTAATAAGTGAGATTAGTGATGAATAATATTTAGCTATTGGCAAATTTCTCAATAGGCTAAATAAATTATTTTTCACGTTTGCAACAATTTATATTTATCAAACAGATGAGTGGTATTAGCAATCATTATTCACGCTCATCTGTTTGATACCATTCGGCATAAGAGGTTGGTGTTTCATAAAGTTTAACTCTAAAAAGCTCAAAATCGTCTGCTTTAAAAGCGTTTATTAATTCTTGTTTAATCGCCAATAAAAGATTTTCGCATGTTGGCTGATAAGGAACAAATAGTATTTTTTCAGTAATTTGAGTTAGCTCTTCTTTTTGTTTTACTGCTATATTTTCGTTTAACAGCAAAGCATGATCATATTGACTGATTATTCTTTCATTTACAATTTTCTTCAACCAACCAAAATCAATTAACATTCCATCTTTTGGATGGTTAACCTCATTTAAGACTTTTCCTCTAATCGTTACCAATAATCGATAAGTATGGCCATGAATATTTTTACAAGGCCCGTCATAGCCAAACAAGGCATGTGCCATATCAAAAGTAAATTCTTTAGTAACCCTAATTATTGAAGTCATTTTTTATTTGTTTGATTAAAGACAAAATTACGATTGTCTATAAATTCAAAAATGACTACTATCACATTAATTACTCAGTTTTTTCTGTTTTTTCTTAGCCAATGTTTTATGACTAATTCTCAATGGTCTTTCTGCAAGTTCAATTTTTATAGCTAAAAAATCACGAATAACAACAGAAGCGCAAGCACCACCAAATGCTGCCGGCAAATAAGATATAGTTCCGTATGCAGAGCGTTTAAAATTACTTCCATCGGTCATAATCATTGAGTTTTTATCCATCTCTTCAGTTGAAAAAACTGCGCTAATTTTAGCTGCATTAGGCAATTTATTTAATCTTTTGCGAACATAACTGGCAAAAACGCATTGATAAGTATCTGGCAACATCGCAACTCTTATTCTTGTTGGATCCATTTTACCACCCGCGCCCATTGAACTCACTATTGGGATATCTTTTGCTAATGCAGAAGACAATAAGGTGATTTTTGGCATTACACTATCGATACAATCCATCACATAATCAAATTTTGCTTCCATAATCTCTCTACATTTTTCTGGTGTTAGAAATGTGTTTACGACATGTAGTTTTAACTCTGGGTTAATAGCTAACAAACGTTGTTGCATTATTTCGGCCTTACTCACACCATGATTTGTAGCCAAAGCTGGTAACTGTCTATTCCGATTTGTTGGGTCAACCACATCTCCATCAACAATTGTCATTTCGCCAATACCAGAACGACAAATGAATTCTGCTGCAAATGAACCAACGCCACCTAAGCCGACAACTAAGACATGTTTACTTTGTAATTTTTCAATTCCTTCATCCCCTACAAGCAACGCAGAACGCGAAAGCCAAGAAACATCTGACATATGATTTAGTGATTTTTATGTAAGTTTAATTTTTCCCAATCGGCAAAAATACGTGCTTTAAGTTCATTAATTGTACATTTTTTTAATTCTGCAACTGCATGATAAATTTCTTCAATAGAATTTCCAGAATCGTCTGTTTCTAAAAAGAAATTATCTGTCTTTTGGATTAGTTTTGCTGCACTAGATTTTCTATTTAAAACAGCCTCTCCAAAAGATAATAAAAACCCTTTAGCTAACAATTGTTCCCCTAATTCCTCATTCTTGTTAAATCCATGAATAATAATTGGCACTCTAATATTTAACTCTTTTTTTAAGGCAATTAGCTCATCAAATGCTTTAACGCAATGTAAAATTAACGGCTTGTTCAGTTCTTCGGCCAACTTAATTTGCTGTTTTAAAATTACAATTTGATTGACTAAAGGCTCTCCTTTTAATTTATCTAATCCGCATTCTCCTATAAACTTAACATTAGATTGCTTTGCCAATACCCTTAGATATTTCATTTGTAATTCCAACTGATCTAATTTAGCATACCAAGGATGAAGACCAATAGAAATTAACTTTTTTTTAGGCATTGCTAAGAAAATATCGTTAGTTAACGATAAACTTTGAATACTTGTAGTTCCAGTGTTTTCAGTATTCTTGTGCGTGTGTATATCTAAGAAATCAATCACTTTGTAAAGATAAGGTTTTGTAATTTTTTATTTTTCTTATAAATATTTGCTAAATAATCCGTTAGATTTATATTTCCTTAAATTTAAAGTAATTATGAAAAAAATAATATTGGTAGCCCTTACTGCATTTATATGCAATACCGCAATTGCGCAAACTCCGGCTCCTGCTAAAAAAGAAACCGTAAATATTTACAACCCAACAGCCAATGCACAAGCAGATATCAATGCTGCCGTTGCAAAAGCCAAGGCAGCAAAGAAACACGTTTTTATACAAGTGGGTGGAAATTGGTGTATTTGGTGTATTCGTTTCCACGATTTGGTTAATGCCACGCCAGAATTAAAAGACTATCTTAATAAAAACTATGAAACTGTTTTATTGAATTGGAGTCCAGAGAATAAAAATGAAGAAGTACTCAAAAAGCTAAAATATCCAGGTCGTTTTGGCTTTCCTGTATTTTTAATATTAGATGGAGATGGTAAATTAATCCATACACAAAACTCTGCATATTTAGAAGAAGGTGGTGGACATAGCGTTAAAAAGGTAATGGAGTTCCTTAAAAACTGGAATTACGGTGCTTTACAGCCAGAAAATAACAAATACTAAAAATTAAAAAATGGAAAGCTGATTTTGCTTTCCATTTTTTAATTAATTACTGTCCGTCCCCATATTTAAAAAACTCATTCACAGTAACTGGTAATTTCCCTGTCGTTATTAATTGGTTTTTAAATACTGAAGCTGCAGATTTTTGCATATAATCTTCTTTTTGGTACGCTACAATTAATGCTTTAGCATTTTCTAGACCTGGCAAACCGGCTAAGTTATAAGGATTGGCAAATAGAGCGAATACAGCATTTTTGTCGGCCAAATCTTTTAACATCACCTTCAAATCGGCACTCAAAGGAATGTTATTTCCAGGACGAGTTCGTGTATCAACAATTCCAATCATTACTTGATCATCTGCTTTAATTTCGGTTAAAACTTTAGCGATATCATTTGCATTGGCATCCTTCTTTAAATTATAAACAACCGAATTTTGATAAACTAAAGCTAGCTCTTTTTGAAAAGTAGTAACATCTGGTGTACCTACATTTAAAATTACCGTTCTTTTACTTGGCGATAAAGTTTTAATAAAGTCTCTGCCCCTTAATAAAGTCATACTTGCATCAGCCATTTGCTGCCTTAACACTATGCTTTCTGCACGGTTTACCTCTTCAAATACTTGCTCTTGGTTAATCGCTTGTTTTTTATTTAAGCCTGCCCAATACTTCGCTGTTAATATTTTCTTTACACTCTCATCAATTCGATCCATTGTTAAGCGTTTATCTCTTACTGCCTGACGAACCATTTTAACCGCACGTTTACTATTTTCCGAAAGTTCTAATATATCATTGCCAGCAATAATTCCCATCACATCTGCCTCTCCATCTTTAAAGTATTTAACTACTCCTTTCATTCCCATTGCATCAGAAATAACAATTCCTTTAAAGCCAATTTGTTCTTTTAATATATCAGTAACGATTGGTTTAGATAATGTTGAAGGCATATTTGGTGTGGCATCCAATGAAGGAATATTCATGTGCGCAATCATTACACCCGCAGCACCTTGTTTAATTAACTCTTTAAAAGGATACATTTCTAAGCTGTCTAAGCGCTCTTTCGTAAATTTAAGTTGAGGCAAATCGTAATGAGAATCTACGTCTGTATCTCCGTGTCCTGGAAAGTGTTTAATACTAACTAAAAGACCTCCATCTTGCATTCCTTTTAGATAAGCGGCTCCTTTTTGTGCAACATTATATTTGTTCTCACCAAATGACCTATAGTTAATTACTGGATTTTTAGCATTGTTATTTACATCCACAACAGGTGCCAAGTTCATGTGCATACCTACTCTTTTAAAATCTTTAGCAACTTCTAATCCCATTTTATAGATTAGCTCAGTGCCTTCCATTGCACCTAAAGCCATTTGGTAAGGATAAGACATCGTACTGTCTAAACGCATTCCTAAGCCCCATTCTCCATCAGAAGCTATCAATAAAGGCACTCTTGCTTTCTTTTGGTATTGATTAGTTAAAATAGCCTGTCTCCCTGGACCTCCTTGAAAAAAGACTAAGCCACCAACTTTTTCTCTTTTGATAACTTTTGCGATGGAGTCTGTAAATGCTTCAGTTTTATTTGTGTAGGCGGCGACAAAGAACATTTGTGCAATTCTTTGTTTCTTGGTAAGCCTATGAAAAACAGAATCTACCCATTTAGGCTGCTGTTTTAAAAGATCTATATAAGATGGCTGCTGAGCTTTTACACTAGTTGCGGCGCATACCATGATGATTAAGCTGTAAAAAAAGGTTTTCTTCATTTCTAGTCGTTTGTAATAAAATCTAAATTTAAGCAAAAAATGTTGTTCCTGGTACACGATTAAGTCATGTTCAGCCTAAATTATAGCAAACTAAAGTCAAATCTGTATTAAATTTAATACAGATTAAATTTTCAATTTCCACAAAAAATACCCTTTGAAACAATCTTCAAAAAATCATTTAAATAACTGTTTTACAGCGAATAAACTCATTCCATTTTTAAAGTAATCTGATTTAAAATTTTCTTTGGCACATTTATTCCATAGGGCTTAGTAATTAATTTAAAAATATATTATGAAAAAAATATTTATTCTAGCAATTGGCTTGTTTATAACAGGCGCTGCTAATGCACAATCTACTGATAAGCCGATTAAATTAGGCGTAAAAGCTGGGGTTAATTATTCAAACATTATTAAAGATGATGGAAACAATAGCTTTAAAGCCGACTATTTAGTAGGTTATCATGCAGGGGTAACTTTAGACATTAAATTATTAGAAAATCTAGCTTTCACTCCTGAGGCATTGTATTCTACTAAAGGTTATAAATTAACCAATTCAATTGGAGAGTTTACCCAAACTACACATTTTATTGATGTGCCTATTTTAGCAAGTATTAAATTAGGTGGCGGATTAAATTTAGTAGCTGGTCCACAAGTTTCATTCCTATTATCTACTGATAATAAATTTGAGACCGGATTTGGAACAGCGCAACAACAAATTGTTGAAGATGATGCTGATCGTTTTAAAAAGAGTTTAGTTGGTGGTGTGATAGGATTTAGATATGATTTTAGCAATAAAATTGGAATCAATGGTCGTTACGCTTTAGATTTCCAAAAAAACAACGAAAATGGTAGTAGCCAAACTCCGGAATATAAAAACCAAGTATTTCAAGTTGGTTTAGGGATAAAATTTTAATTGAAAGTTAATTACTTTATAAAATAAATTACCATGAAAAAATTATTTATAGTTGGTTCAATGCTATTAGCATTTAGCCTAAATATGAAAGCACAAGATATGGATCCAAAAATTGGAATTAAGGCTGGTGCTAACTTAATGATGGGTGGTAAGTTTGATGTTTTGGGCACAGATTATACCTCTAAATATGTACCTGGTTTTCAAGCAGGTGTTTTCTTAGATTTGCCTTTGAGTAGTAAATTATCTTTTTCACCTGAGGTAATATATTCTCAAAAAGGGGCTAAGTTTGAAGGAGCAGTTGCAGGAACGAATGGAGAAATTAAAACTAAATTGGGCTATATAGATGTTCCAGTTTTATTGACTATAAATGCCACTCCTGAGTTTAATTTTGTAATCGGACCACAGGCTTCATTTTTAATTAATCATGAGACGAAAACTTATGTTAATGGGGCTGAAACAGCATCAAACACCAAAAAAGATGATTTGAGAAAATCAATTGCTGCGGGTGTAGTTGGCATGGGTTATAAATTTTCTCCAAACTTAAATTTAAACGCTCGCTACAGCATGGATTTTCAATCGGTAGCGAATGACAATATCAATCAAGACAAAGCTCGTTTAAGTGGATTTGCTTTATCACTTGGTTATAGTTTTTAATACTTTTTAACTCTATAATTGCCCTTACTTCTTAATTGAAGTGAGGGCTTTTTTTGTTAAATCTAAAAAACTAATATGTTGTTATTGTTTTATAAACTCCACATAACTTGTTTTAATATATTTGATCAACTCATATCCCGTCATCTTCTTCAATGCTAAAATACTAGGCCTATATGTATTCATAAAATTAACTAAAGAGTCTCCTTTAAGCTTCGTAATATCAGCTACCTTTTCCTCGCTAAAAAGATGGTCAACATAATTCGTTTCCTCTGTTTTTAATAAAATTGTCTTGAGTTTCGAGTTTGCATTTTTTTTCTTCCCAAAAAGACTAAATGCAGATAGTGCATTAAATTTAATTATAGATGCAGTTGAATTGGGATTAATGTTAGCAAATGGTGAACGATAACTGGGGTCTACTTTAATAAACATGTCTGTAAGGTTGGGTGGTTTATACGCAAAAACTGCAGCGTATTCCTTTCGTAATCTTAGCGAATCATTCCTATAATTACGTTTAGTTTTAACCATTACTTCATTCAATTGAAAAATATTTTGCTTTAAAAAAATACGTAAAGAATCTGTAACGTTATTAATAGTAAACTCACTCGTTTCATAACCCAATATACGTATGGCAAACTTATCTCCAATTTTAATGTTGGTGAGTTCAAATTTTCCAGCATTGTTTGTCAAGCTTGTTGAAATAGGAGTTATTATCTGTGCATTTGAGATTGGCATTTTAGTAAGTGCATCAAGTACAGTTCCATTAATTGTTTGCGCATTAAGCGGATTTGCAAATAATATTAATAAGAGAAGAAGATAAAGCCTCATAAGTAATTTGAAGCTAAGTTAGCTCTCAACTACATGATTGATAAAACTTTAACAGAGATTAACATTTTTAACGCTCTTTAACATGTTTCCTATATTTATAATGTTAAAAGCTGAGAAATACCTGAATTAATCTTGTTATGCGTAATGTTAATTCCACAAACCAAGAATTAGCTATCAAACTGCAAATAAGGTTATAAATCAAAAAGCCTCGACTAATTAATTAATCGAGGCTTCCAGAGTTTTTTTATAATTAATTTGCAGGCGTTGTACCTCTTAAACCAAACTGTTTAGGTGGTTCGGCATTTAGTAAATGCTTTACAAAATAATCCCAACGCTTACGCATCATGTATGGCGAAAATTGACCGAAACCATGTGCACTATTTGGGAATAACAATAAATCAAAATCTTTATTAGCTTTAATTAATGCATCAACAACCAATAATGTATTAGAAGGTGGCACATTATTATCCATCATACCATGAGCTAATAATAACTTACCTTTTAAATTTTTAGCATAATTCTGATTAGCTTGTGCTGCATAATCTGAATTTTCTACTAAACCATTGTAACGTTCGCCCCAATCATCCTCATAATTACGGTTATCATGGTTACCAGATTCTGCAATACCAACTTTAAAAAAGTCTGGATAACGAAACATTGCTGCTGCTGTTGCAAAACCGCCACCAGAATGACCCCAAATCCCTACTTTACTTGTATCTATAGGAAACGTTTGTGCCAACTGTTTAATCGCTGTAATTTGATCTGGCAATGTATTATCAGCCATATTTCCGTAACTCATGTCGTGGAAACTTTTTGAACGGAATGGATTACTAGTTCCCTCAATCATTACCACAATAAAGCCTAATTCTGCTAATGCTTGATGATCTCCTCTTGACGCAGAGAATGACCAACTGCCTACACTTCCACCTTGTGGACCAGGATAGATATAATCGATAACTGGGTATTTTTTATCTGGATCCATTGTAGTTGGTGTAAATACCAAACCATAAATGTCAGTTTTACCATCATGCGCTTTTACATTCACAGGAATTGGAGCTTTCCATCCTCTTGCGATAAGTCTTGACACATCTCCACTTTCTAAATTGGTAATTAGTTTACCCGAAACATTTCTATAAGAAGTAACAGAAGGAACA
>JAIELS010000036.1 GCA_019752795.1 Sphingobacteriaceae bacterium | reverse complement strand
CTTTAACGCTACAAGATAAATTAACTTGGTCGGTTGCCCAAAAAGTTAATGATTATACACAAGTTTTCATTAAAAAATCTGCAATTAATACAATCCCAAAAAGCTTAGATATTAATATTCAAAATGCTTTTATTCCTGATTTTAGTGCCGCAAATATCTGTGGTGTTGTTAAAGGCACTAGGAACCCCGATTCTGTTATCGTAATTACCGCACATTATGATCATTTGGGCGGTATGGGCAAAAAAACTTATTTCCCTGGCGCAAATGACAATGCAAGCGGTGTTTCATTTTTATTGAGTTTAGCCAAATACTATGCTAAAAATCCGCAGCCATATACCATCGCTTTTATCTGCTTTGCAGGAGAAGAAGCCGGAATTTTAGGTTCTAAATATTTTACTCAAAACCCATTGCTTCCATTACAAAACATTAGATTTTTATTTAATGTAGATATGGTTGGCACTGGGAATGATGGCGCAACAGTAGTTAATGCAACTGTTTACCCTAAAGAGTTTGCAATGCTCAATAGAGTTAATGATGAAGGCAAGTTTTTAGTCAAAATTAATCCGCGTGGTAAAGCCGCAAATAGTGATCATTATTTTTTTACTGAAAAGGGAGTGCCTGCTTTTTTTCTTTATACCCAAGGTGGAATTTCAGCATATCATGATGTTGATGATAAAGCAGAAACATTACCATTTACTGTTTATGAAAATCTATTTAAGTTGTTTGTAGGTTTCAATAAGGAGTTAATGAATTAGGTCATTTTCATGTAGCGATAGTTGTTTCTTGTCATGCAATTGTAGTGATATAAAGGATATAAAAACTTTTTTGTTTTGATACCGTTAATTTGAGGAAAATATAGAATATGTCGTTATTATTTACACCATTAAGAATTAAAAGCGTAACCATAAAAAACAGAATAGTTGTTTCTCCAATGTGTCAATACTCAGCTATTGATGGTTTTGCCAACAATTGGCACTTAGTTCACTTAGGCAGTCGTGCCATTGGTGGTGCTGGTCTTGTAATCATGGAGGCCACAGGAGTTTCTCCTGAAGCTAGAATCTCTATAGGCGATTTAGGAATTTGGAAAGATGAGCACATTGAAAAACTAAAAGAAATTACAGATTTCATTTATAAAAATGGATCAATTGCAGGTATTCAATTGGCTCACGCTGGACGAAAAGCAAGTTTTGATATCCCATGGGAAAATCCATTACAACTAGAGAAAGAAAACGGAGGTTGGGACACCTTATCTGCAAGCAATGAAATTTTTAATCCAACTGATAAAACGCCAATTGCTTTAGACATTGCAGGAATACAAAAAGTAAAAAATGATTTTAAACTAGCAACCGTAAGAGCAATTAAAGCAGGATTTAAAGTAGTAGAAATTCACGCCGCTCATGGATATTTACAACATCAATTTTTATCGCCATTAAGTAATAAGAGAACTGATCAATATGGCGGAAGTTTTGAAAACAGGATTCGTCTATTACTCGAAACAGTAGAAAGTGTTCAAGAAGTATGGCCAATTGAAAACCCATTATTTGTTAGAAT
Organism: Sphingobacteriaceae bacterium; assembly: GCA_019752795.1. Taxonomy (GTDB): domain Bacteria; phylum Bacteroidota; class Bacteroidia; order Sphingobacteriales; family Sphingobacteriaceae; genus Pedobacter. Next base: position 6,714 of record JAIELS010000036.1, on the reverse strand, counting down.
TTCTGCAACAGATTGGGCAGAAGGTGGATGGAACGAAGAAGAATCAATACGTTTATCAGCCTTGCTTAAAGAAAAAGGAGTTGATGTGGTTGATACTTCTTCTGGCGGACTAACATTGGCTCAACAAATTCCATTAAAACCAGGTTATCAAGTAGAATTTGCTGCAGCAATTAAAAAGGAAACGGGCATTACAACAGGTGCTGTTGGCTTAATTACCACAGCAAAACAAGCAGAAGAGATTTTGCAGAATGGAGAAGCTGATCTTATTTTCTTGGCAAGGGAACTTTTAAGAGATCCTTATTTTCCATTACATGCAGCAACAGAATTAGGTGAAGATGTAAAATGGCCAGCCCAATATGAAAGAGCTAAACCTAGAAAGAGAAATTAATTAAACTTATTTGAGCCTTAAACGTTTATAATTTAGGTTCCGTAAAAATATTTTATATATAAAAAATCAATAATTATGTTCGATAAATTAATGGCAGCTCAGCAGCAAGCCGAAGAAATAAAAAAGAGATTAGATACCGTTTCTGTTTATGGTGAAGTTGAAAACGGTGCTATAAAAGTTACTGCAACTGCAAACAAAGCAATTACCGCAATAGAAATTAATGAAGAATTTTATAAACAAGCAGACAAAGAGGAAATAGAAGAATTATTACTCACTGCTGTTAACAAAGCTTTAACTCAGGCAGAACAAGTTAGCGCAACTGAGATGCAAGCTGCAACTCAAAGTATGCTTGGTGGCTTAGGCGGAATGTTTCGAAGCTAATTTTTCTAACTACTAAATATCTTTCTATGAAATATACATACTTCGGCCAATCTAGTTTTTTATTAGAAACTGATACCCATAAATTTTTATTTGACCCTTTTATCAGTCCAAATCCTTTAGCCAAAACAATAGATATTACTAAACTAGAAGCAGATTATATTTTGGTTAGCCACGGACACGAAGACCATGTTGCTGATTTAATTGTGATTGCAAAGCAAACTAAAGCTAAAGTTATCGCAATGCCAGAGATAATTAACTGGGTAAATAAACAAGGTGTAGATAATGTCCATTCGATGAATTATGGTAAATATACTTTTGATTTCGGGACGGTAAGAATGGTTTGGGCTACACATTCGTCAAGTTTACCAGATGGCAGTTATGGAGGAAATCCTGCGGGTTTTGTTTTAGAATTAGATGGCAAGCAAATTTACTTTGCAGGAGACACTGGTCTAACTATCGAAATGAAGCTATTAGCTGAGCTTTACAAATTAAACTATGCCATTTTACCTATTGGAGGTAATTATACCATGAATGTTGATGACGCTGCTATTGCAGCTAATTACATCAATTGCGATAAAATAATTGGGATACATTACGATACATTTCCTGTAATTGAAATCGACTCGGCAAATGCAATTGAAAATTTTAAACGAGCACAAAAAACACTTTTACTACCCGCCATAGGCGAAACTATTGTTTTATAAAAAAAGCGCTTCAAAAAAATTGAAGCGCTTTTTTATTAATTTTAAATAACAAAACTAGTTATGACTTAGTTTTTCTTTGCTGTTTTATTTGATTTGAAACGCATATCTGGAGTTCCATCTTTTTTTGTCGGTCCGGCAGTTACTGCTTTTTTCGCTTTATTATCTGCATAACGCATGTCTGGCGTACCGTCTGCTTTTAATTTGGCTGTACTTGCGGTAGTTGTTGCTTTTTTCACCTCTTTTTTAACTACAGCAGGAGCCGCTGATTTTGCAGCAACAACTTTAGTTTCAGTTTTCACTGCCGATACTTGTTTTGGTGCTTGTTTTGATGCAGCAACAGGAGTTTGTGCAAATGTTGTGCTAGCTCCTAACACTACCATTGCAATAAGGCTTAATAATTTTTTCATGATTTTATTTTTCTTTGTTGATGTAAATTTCAATTCTTTTAATGAAGTTTAAATGAAGTTAGTTTAATAAATTCAATTCAAAAAGAATTTTATTGGAATGATATGCCTTACACGGATAGGATCTCCTAACTCCTTTGCGGGTATCCAATTGCCAGCTAATTTCATCACTCTAATAAGCTCTCCATCTAAATATTTATCTGGGCTTCCCTTTACAACAACATCTGCTATTGAGCCATCTGTTTTAACTGTAAATTCAATTCTAATCTTCCCATAAGTAGCGTATATCTCGTTGCTCTTATTATTTTTAATCTCTTTATATAAAATTCTATAAAAAGATTTAATTCCTCCGGGATAAGATGGAGCAATATAAAAACTAGGAACTTGAGTTTGCTCACCGTTACTTTCAAAATAAGCTGAATTAATTAACTTACCAGTTTCGTCATAACTTTCTTTTAGTGCGGGGTTACCATTTTCATAAAACATGACCCAATCCTTTATCTTTCTACCCGCTAAAAATTCACCTTGTTTTTTCAATTGACCATTAGGCCAATAGGATACATATTGCCCATTTAAAAGATCCCATCTATAATTAGCTTTTTCTTTAGATTGTTTGTTGGGATAATAAGTTTGCCATTCACCTGTTTTATAACCTCTGTTGTAAAAACCTTCTTCCTTTATATTTCCGTTTTCATTTAAAAGATAAGGCCCTTTTCTAATCTCTAAATTTTTATCTGTAAAACTTATCTTTTCTTGTAGTTCATTTTTTTTATTATACAAAGACACTACCCATAAGCTATCATTTTGACTAACTTTTCTTGTAAAATTAGCTCTTATCGGATCAACAAAATATCCTCTTGCAGATTGATAAACTGTTGTTGTGTCTTGCTGGGCAAAAGCACAAGAAAAAATTAATGAACATACTAATGTGAAATGATACTTTTTCATTACGATTTTCTTATTTACATTAGATTTATTAACGTTTTTTAAGCCTATTAATTGTTTCAAAAATGAAAAAATTAATGTGCTGCTAGCCAATTTACACCTTGTCCAATTTCAATTTCAATTGGTACTTCTGTTTTTATTGCAGTTTTCATTCTATGTGTAATAATGGTTTTCATTTGTTCAACTTCCGTTTTTAAAACATCGAAAACCAACTCATCATGCACCTGCATAGTCATTTTCGATTCAAGTTTTTGATCTTTCATATCTTTATGGATATTGATCATCGCAATCTTAATTAAGTCTGCGGCAGAACCTTGTATAGGTGCATTAATTGCATTTCGCTCTGCATAACCACGAACCGTTTGATTAGCCGAATTGATATCTCTTAAATATCTTCTTCTACCCATTATCGTTTCTACAAATCCATTTTCACGAGCAAAGTTCATTGTATCACTCATGTATCTTTTAATTCCAGGATATTGTGCAAAATATTGTTCTATGATTTCTGCTGCTTCTTTACGTGGAATATTTAAGTTTTGCGACAAACCAAATGCCGATTGACCATAAATGATACCAAAGTTTACCGCTTTTGCATTTCTGCGTTGCGTAGAATCTACTTCCTCAATACTAATTCCATAAACTTTTGCTGCTGTAGCCGTATGGATATCAATACCTTTGTTAAATGCGTCGAGCATATTTTCTTCCTTACTAATTTCTGCAATTATGCGGAGTTCAATTTGAGAATAATCGGCAGATAACAACACATGATTTTCATCTCTTGGAATAAAAGCTTTTCTCACTTCTCTTCCTCTTTCCGTTCTAATTGGGATATTTTGCAAGTTAGGATTGTTAGAGCTTAATCTCCCGGTTGCGGCAACTGCCTGATTATAACTGGTATGAACTCTTCCTGTTTTAGGATTTACTAATAAAGGCAATGCATCAACATAAGTAGATTTTAGTTTTTGCAACTGGCGGAAATCTAAAATATCTTTAACAATATCATTTTTATTGGCTAAATAAGTCAGCACGTCTTCTCCTGTTTGATATTGCCCTGTTTTAGTTTTTTTAGCTTTCGGGTCTAGTTTTAAGTGATCAAACAATACCTCGCCTAATTGTTTCGGCGACGCCAAATTAAATTTCAGTCCTGCCTTTTCATATACACTTTGTTCTGCTTTGGTAATTTCTTTTTGGAGTTCAATAGAATAAGCATTTAGTGTGTCCACGTCTATTTTAACACCTTCTTTTTCAATGTCTGCCAAAACATAAATTAACGGGTTTTCGATTTCTTCAGCTAGCTTAATTGCGTTTTTTTCTTTTAACAAGGGCTCAAAAACATTTGCCAATTGTAAAGTTATATCCGCATCTTCTGAAGCATACTCTACAACATCTGCAATAGGAACATCTCTCATATTACCTTGGTTTTTGCCTTTAGCACCAATCAAACTGGTAATTGAAACTGGTGTATATCCAAGATAGTTTTCAGCTAATACATCCATATTATGTCGTGTATCTGGATCAATTAAATAATGTGCTAACATGGTGTCGAAAAGTTTACCTTTTACTTGCACATCATACCATTTAAGCACTAACATATCGTACTTAATATTCTGACCAATTTTAATGATGTTTTCGTTTTCTAAAACAATTTTAAATTCGTCTACTATCGCTTGTGTTTCTTCCCTATTTTCTGGTAATGGAATATAATAAGCCTCACCTACTTTTATAGCAAATGAAATTCCTACTAGCTCTGCAAGATTAGCATCAGTACCCGTAGTTTCGGTATCAAAAGAAATACTTGGTTGTTTTAACAACAAATCAATTAGTTCTTTTCGTTTTGCGGGTGTATCAACTAAAAAATATTCGTGTGGAGTATTGCTGATGTTTTTGGCATCAATTGGTGTATCAAAAAGAGAGGGTTGCTCATTAAAATCTTTTCGTTGTACTTCAACACTGTTGCCAAATAAATCTTGTTGTTGGGCAGTATTTTTAGCATCGTTTACACTAAAATCATCACCAAAAACACGTTTGCCAATTGTTCTAAATTCTAACTCTGCAAATAAAGGCTCTAATAATTCTCTACTTGGCTCTTCTAAGATCAGTTTTGTTTCATCAAATTCTACAGGAACGTTTAAAATAATAGTTGCTAACTTTTTAGAAATTAATCCCTGCTCGGCAAAATTTTCAACATTTTCTCTTTGCTTTCCTTTTAATTCGTGACTATTGGCAAAAATATTTTCCATTGTGCCATACTTCTGGATTAACAATTTAGCCGTTTTCTCGCCAATACCGGGTATTCCTGGAATATTATCTACAGCATCGCCCCAAAGACCTAAAATATCTATTACTTGCAATACATTGTCAATTTCCCATTTAGTTAAAACTTCTTTTACACCCAAAATTTCCATTTCATTGCCCATACGAGCTGGCTTATAAATAAAGATATTTTCAGACACCAATTGTGCAAAATCTTTATCTGGCGTCATACAGTAAACCTGAAAACCTTGTCGTTCGGCCTCTTTTGCCATTGTACCGATAATATCATCAGCTTCAAAACCATCTTTAGTAATTACTGGAATGTTAAATCCTTCAATTAACCTAAAAACATAGGGCAAAGCGATACGTAAATCTTCTGGCATTGCTTCTCTATGCGCTTTGTATGCCTCAAAATCTGTATGTCTTTCTGTGGGTGCCGATGTATCAAAAACAACGGCAATATGACTAGGTTTTTCCTTTTTCAAAACTTCCATCAACGTATTAGCAAAACCCATAACTGCTGATGTATTTACTCCTGTTGACGTAAAACGAGGGTTTTTACTCAATGCAAAATGCGCTCTATAGATTAGCGCCATCCCATCTAAAAGAAAAAGTTTTTTCATAAAATTGATTGCTCAGATTTAAAAGATTACATAGCCTACAAACCGATGTAAAACCCTGAACTTGTAAAGTTATTATTTATTTTTAATTCGCATTATCTTTAAGCTTTGTTCCTTATTCTTTGTGATAAAATAGGCAACAACAGAAAAAAATTACGTTATTTGTTTATATGAAAGCGTTAAAAATTCTAGTTGTTATTTTATTTTGCAGTGCGAAGCTTTTTGCCCAAGATGCTGTTTTAATTAGTGAAGGTAATTTTGAGCGAGGTGTAATTAAAGCATCAAACTTTAATTTTGTGGCCATTATGAATGATGAACAAAAAATGAAGGAATTTGATGCAAAAGATGTTCAATCTTACATGTGGAATGGAGTAACTTATATCAGTAAACCAGTTGTAATTAAGAAAAAAATAGAATTCCGTTTTTTTAAATTAATAGAATCTGGCGTGGTGAATCTTTATGTTTTTGGCGATAATGAATTTAGCGAACTGCTAACTCAGCAATTAGTAAAAGTTCGCCCAACTATTGGCTTTGGGGTGGGTAGTGGCGGTGTTGGTGGCGGAATAGGTGGTGGGGTAACTTTTGGTGGAAAAAGAATTAGTGAAGCGCAAACTTACAATGCACCAAGAATAAAAGTAGCTTACTTTATAGAAAAACCTGGCACAGGCCCTATGCAAGAAGTAAATTTAGACAATACAAATGCTGTAAAGAACATCTTACTGCAAAAACTAACTAATGATGATGACTTAGCAGAAAGCATTAAAGCCACAGAAGCTTTTGACGCTAAAAATTTAGCTGCTTACGTAAAAGCTTATAATACGGAAAGAAATTAGTCTTTAGTCAATAGTCTTTAGTACTAAGTCTATTATCCTATGAAAATTTAGTAGGATTATTCATCATATAAGTCAGTAGTTTACCTACTTCCTCGCATTGCTTATCTAAAGATTTATATTTTTCTTCAGAAATATATTCACACCCTAATGCAACATCTAACCAAACCTGAGTTTCACTATTTTCCA
>JAIELS010000057.1 GCA_019752795.1 Sphingobacteriaceae bacterium | reverse complement strand
TCATTACTTAAAAATTGACTTACCTTTTCAATTAATGAAACAAAAAATTGTTCATCAGTATGCCTGGCAATTCCTTTTTTTTCTTCTACATTTTTTAAATCGTTTACAAAAAATGGTGGATTACTGATAATTAAATCAAATTTTTGAGCAGTATTAAATTGCGCTATCGCTATATTGTTAATCGTTAATCGATCTTTAAAAATTGAAGATTTGAAATTTTTATTAGCAGTTACCGATGCTTGTTCTTCAATTTCAACGGCTTCAATCTTTGCATTTTCAAATCTCTGCGCCATCATCAAAGCTAAAACACCAGTTCCAGTACCAATATCTAAAATACGTTTTGGTTCATTTCCTTCGGCCATTGCAGCCAACAAAACTCCATCCGTATTGATCTTCATGGCACAACCCTTTTGATCTACTTCAAACTGCTTAAATTTAAAAATAGCACTCATATTTAATATCGTCAGAGTATAAGAATCAAAAGTAATAAAACGCTAATATATTAAACGTTTTTAATGGCGATTTTAAAATTTAAACCTTAAATTTGCGGGCATGATTCACTTCTTCTTAAGCCAATCGAATGCAGTTTTTGTTTTACAAACAGAAAAATCTTTATCTCCTGCAAATATTACAAAATTAGAATGGTTATTCGGCGGTGCCAAATTACAAAAAGAGACTGCGCTAAGCGGTTTTTTTGTTGGTCCACGTGCAGCTATGATTACACCTTGGAGCACCAATGCGGTAGAAATTACCCAAAACATGGACATCCAAGATATTATCAGAATTGAAGAATTTAAAAAAGTAGCCGCTGATTTTTCTGATTTCGACCCCATGTTATCTCAAAAATATGAACATCTTAATCAAGATGTATTTACGTTTGACATTAAACCAGAATCGATATTAGAAGTTAATGATATTGCTGCTTACAATAAACAAGAAGGTTTATCATTAAGCGATGAAGAAGTTGAATACTTAAATTCATTAGCAAAAAAACTAGAGCGTCCTTTAACAGATTCAGAGGTTTTTGGTTTCTCTCAGGTAAATTCAGAACACTGTAGACATAAAATTTTTAACGGCAAATTTGTAATCGATGGTGAAGAACAATCTACTTCCCTATTCAAATTAATTCGTAAAACTTCAGAAGCAAATCCGAATGATATTGTTTCTGCATATAAAGACAACGTAGCTTTTATTAAAGGCCCTAGGGTACAACAATTTGCACCAAAAAGAGCTGATGTACCTGATTATTATAACACAAGTGATTTCGATTCGGTAATTTCTTTAAAAGCTGAAACACATAACTTTCCAACAACTGTTGAGCCTTTTAATGGTGCAGCAACTGGTTCTGGCGGCGAAATTAGAGATCGTTTAGCTGGCGGACAAGGTTCTTTACCTTTAGCCGGAACTGCTGTTTACATGACAGCTCTTTCTCGTTTAGAAGAAGGTAGAGCTTGGGAACAAGGTGTTGAGGAAAGAAAATGGCTGTATCAAACACCAATGGACATCTTAATCAAAGCCTCTAATGGAGCAACCGATTTTGGAAATAAATTTGGTCAGCCTTTAATTACTGGTTCAGTTTTAACTTTCGAACACGAAGAGCACAATCGCAAATTAGGCTTCGACAAAGTAATTATGTTAGCTGGCGGTATCGGTTACGGTAAAGCTAGTCAGGCACAAAAGAAAAAACCACAAGAAGGAGATAACATTGTAATTCTTGGTGGCGAAAACTATAGAATCGGAATGGGTGGAGCTGCAGTTTCATCTGCTGATACTGGAGAACATGGAAAAGGAATTGAGTTAAATGCTATTCAACGTTCTAACCCTGAAATGCAAAAACGTGCTGCTAATGCAGTTCGTGGCATGGTAGAAAGTGAAGAAAATTTTATCGTTTCTATCCACGATCATGGCGCAGGTGGACATTTAAATTGTTTATCTGAGCTAGTTGAAGAAACTGGTGGTTTAATCAATTTAGATAAATTACCAGTTGGCGATCCTACCCTATCTGCAAAAGAAATTATCGGTAATGAATCTCAAGAACGTATGGGATTAGTAATCGGCAGTGAACATATCGAAACTTTACAAAAAATCGCTGATCGCGAACGTTCGCCAATGTATACCGTTGGTAAGGTTACTGGCGATCATCGTTTTACTTTTAAATCTGAAACTACTGGTGCTAAACCTATGGATTTCGCTTTAGAAGATATGTTTGGCAGCTCTCCGAAAGTGGTAATGGAAGACCAAAAAATCGACAGAGAATATCAGTCGGTTAACTATGATAAAAATGAATTAAATAATTATTTAGAACAGGTTTTACAATTAGAAGCAGTTGCCTGTAAAGATTGGTTAACCAACAAAGTTGATAGATGTGTGGGTGGCAGAGTAGCTAAACAACAATGTGCCGGAGCATTACAATTGCCTTTAAACAACTGTGGGGTAATGGCTTTAGATTTTCAAGGCAAAGAAGGTATAGCAACTTCAATTGGTCATGCACCTATTTCTGCTTTAATTGATCCTGCCGCTGGTAGTAGAATTGCAATAGCAGAATCATTATCGAACATTGTTTGGGCTCCATTAAAAGATGGTTTAAAATCGGTTTCACTTTCTGCAAACTGGATGTGGGCTTGTAAAAACGAAGGCGAAGATGCTAGATTATACGAAGCCGTAAAAGCTTGTTCAGAATTTGCGATTGAATTAGGAATCAATATCCCAACAGGAAAAGATTCGCTTTCCATGAAACAGAAATACAAAGATGGTGATGTTATTGCTCCAGGAACAGTTATTATTTCTGCTGGCGGTAACTGTAATGACATTACCAAGGTAGTTGAACCAGTCTTACAAAAAGATGGTGGTGCTATTTATTACATCAACCTTTCTAATGATACTTATCAATTAGGAGGCTCATCTTTTGCTCAAATTTTAAACAAAATTGGCAACGTAACTCCTGATGTTAAAGATGCAGTGAAGTTTAAAACTGTTTTTAACACCATCCAACAGTTAATAAAAGAAGAAAAAATACAAGCAGGACATGATATTGGTAGTGGTGGTTTAATTACTACTTTATTAGAAATGTGTTTTGCAGATAGAGATTTAGGTGCAAATTTAGATTTGTCTACTTTGGGCGAAGCTGACAGCATTAAACTATTATTCTCAGAAAATATAGGCTTGGTTTTCCAAGCAGATTTAGCTGTTGAAAGTGTTTTTGAAGCAAACAATATTTCATTCCATAAAATTGGTCAAGTAACTTCTTCAGCTACGCTGACACTGAAAAATGCCAATGATAATTTAACTTTTGATATTGATCATTTACGTGATATTTGGTTTAAAACATCTTATTTATTAGACAACAAACAAACTGGCAACGGTTTAGCAAAAGAACGCTATGATAATTATAAAAACCAAGTTTTAAATTATACGTTCCCTAGTCAATTTGATGGTAAAAAACCAGTTATTGATGAAACTAAACCAAAACCAAAGGCAGCTATTATTCGCGAAAAAGGAAGTAATTCTGAACGTGAATTAGCTAACGCGATGTATTTAGCAGGATTTGATGTAAAAGATGTACACATGACCGATTTAATTTCGGGCAGAGAAACCCTTGAGGATATTCAGTTTATCGGTGCAGTTGGTGGATTTTCTAATTCTGATGTTTTAGGGTCAGCAAAAGGTTGGGCTGGAGCATTTATGTACAACGAAAAAGCTAGGGTTGCCTTAGCCAATTTCTTCGCCCGCCCTGATACTTTATCTGTTGGCGTTTGTAATGGTTGTCAGCTTTTTGTTGAGCTAGGCTTAATTAACCCAGATCACGAAGAAAAGCCTAAAATGATGCATAATAAAAGTGGTAAACACGAAAGTATTTTCACTTCTTTAACAGTTGCAAAAAATAATTCAATCATGCTTTCTACTTTGGCAGGAAGTACTTTAGGTGTTTGGGTTTCGCATGGCGAAGGAAGATTTAGCCTACCTTATGCAGAAGATAAATACGATATTGTAGCTAAATACGCTTATGAAACTTATCCTGCATCTCCAAATGGATCAGATTTTAATACCGCAATGATGTGTGATAAAACTGGTCGTCATTTAGTAATGATGCCACACATTGAACGTTCATTATTCCAATGGCATTGGGCAAACTATCCAAAGGGAAGAAAAGACGAAGTTTCTCCATGGATGGAAGCATTTGTAAATGCAAAAAAATGGATTGAAAATTCTGCTAAATAAATTTAAGGCTACCTCAAAAAGGTAGCCTTTTTTATCAATTTAAATTTAGATAAGCGAAAAAAGTAAGGTAAATATTTGTATTTTTGGTTTTGAAGAAAGCAAATGCTACTATTACTCGCTGATAGTCTGGTTATTCTCAAATAAAAATCAAATATAAATATTGTATTGAAACAGCTCGAGCTTAAATTGATTTTATTGTGGGCGGCATAACTGGATTTATAGATCATTCAAATTGTTTAAATGAAAAAGATCTCCGAAATGCATCGGCAACTTTGTGTCATCGCGGCGGAGATGGTAATGGCTTCATTTTTATCAAAAACGAACACTATACATTAGGAATTGCTAATGAGCGTTTGGCAACTATTGATACTAGCGATAAAGGTAAACAGCCTTTAACATCAACTTGTGGCAACTACAGCATCACTTTTAGTGGCACAATTTACAATTACCTAGCTCTTAGGGAGACTTTAATTAAATATGGCATCATTTTCTCTACTTTAACAGATACAGAGGTTATTTTAGAGAGTTATAAAAAATGGGGTAAAGATGCATTCGAGAAATTAGATGGTTCTTTTGCTTTTGTAATTTTCGACAAAATTTTAAATCAACTTTTAATTGCTAGAGATGAAATTGGCGCTAAACCGTTATATTTTTTTAAAAGTAAAAACTGTTACGCTTTTGCTTCAGAAATCAGAGCTCTTCTTTCCTACCCTACTTTCGAAAAAAAGGTAAATAAAAATGCAATTGCAACTTATTTCAGATATGGATTTTTTGTTGGCGAAGAGACAATTTATGAAGGTGTATTTAAAGCAAAAAAAGGATCTTTAACCACAGTAGATATCCATAGTGGAAATAGCTATGAGGCTCCCCTAAAAAGACATCGAAAAGCTGATGATTTAATCAAAAATGATGAAGATTCCGAAGAACAAATTGTCAATCATATTGAAGATCTTTTAACTGATTCGATCTTAAAAAGAAATATTGCTGATGTTCCTGTAGGTATTTTATTAAATGGTGGATATGATAATGCAACTATTGCCGCTATTTTACAAAAAAACCAAACAAAAAAGATTAAAACTTACACTGTAGGCATAGAAAATAATTTAAAAGAAATAGCTCAGGCTAGAAAAATTGCAGATTACCTCAAAACAAATCATCATGAATTTCTTTTAAATAGTAAAGATGCAATTCAAATCGTTAAAAATTTACCAAATGTTTTTGAAGAACCAATAGGAAATAGCGGTGTTATCCCACTATTATTTCTTGCTGAAAACGCAAAAAAAGATGTGAGGGTATTGTTAAATGCTGAAGGTGCCGACGAATTATTTGGCGGATATAGGACTTATACTAAAGCCATTAAATTCAAAAATATTGATGAACTTAAAATACCTTCTTTTTTTAAAAAACCTATTTACGCACTACTCAAAAAGTACAATAATAAAACAAAAGCAATTATCGAATCAAAAGGTTTACTTGATAAATATTTAGAAATAAATGCTTGTTTTACACCAACACAGCTGCAACGCTTAGTTCAATCAGAATATAAGTTAAAAGTAAATCGAATTCAAGATGATCAAAACATAAAAAATCTTTTAATACATGACCTCGAGAATTATTTACCTAATGATTTACTTTTTAAAAGTGACAAGTCTTTTATGCACTTTGGGATAGAAAATAGAGATGCCTTACTTAAGGTTGAACTCATTAACTATTTAAAGGGCCTAGATCCTAAATGGTTCATTAAAGGTGGTGAGCAGAAATATTTACTAAAAAAAATTACCCATAAATATATCCCATCTCATTTAATGAAAAAACCTAAAGGTGGATTTGTTATCCCTTTGTCTTTATGGTTAAAAACAATATTTAAACCACTTGTTGAGGAATATATCAATGTCGAAAAATTAAATGAACATGATTTATTAAATACAGAGGAGGTTTTAAGAATTAAAGCAGCATTTAAAACAAATAGTTCTACTTATAATGCGCAAAAACTTTGGTTGATACTTCAATTTCAAATGTGGTACGAGCGTTGGATCAAAATGACATAAAAAAGCGATGAATATTTCTACTCATCGCCTATAAACTAAAATCAATTGCTATTGCGTAAGGGTATAACTAATCGGCATCGTATATCTAACCCTAACTGTTTGGTTATTTTGCTGACCAGCTTTCCATTTTGGAGATTTTTTAATTACACGCATTGCTTCTTCATCACAACCTGCTCCAATTCCTTTTAGCACACTTACATCAGTAATTGAACCATCTTTTTCTACTACAAAACTTAAATAAACTTTACCTTGTACATTCGCATCCTGTGCCATATAAGGGTATCTCAAATTTCTTTGTATAAACTTTGCCCATGCAGCCATTCCGCCAGGAAACTCTGGATAAACCTCTACTCCTGCAATATTATGTACCGAATTATCTACTAAACCTTCTTGGGCTTGGCCTCCACCTCCACCATTAGTTATAGTGCTTGGCATTGCGTTTTCCTGACCAGAAACACCATCTTGTGTTAAACCTCCAATTACTACATCTTTTAACTCATCAGTAGTTGGCGGCGGTAAATTTACTTTTGTGTCTTCTACTACCTTAATATTAGCGCTAAATTTTACTGTTTTAATTTTTTCTTTAATAGGTTCAGCTTTTAATGGCTCAGCCTTTTTTGGTTCTTCCTTTTTCATTTCATGAATAACTTGGGGATTGTTAATTTCAATTACCCTAGTTACCAATACTTCTTCATCTGGATTGTAATGAGAATAAATAACCGGAGCAACAAATAAAGCAATAAATAATGCGCTTGCGCTAAACAGAGCCTTCATCAAAATAGTTGAAGATTGAGACCTTAATTCATAAGCTCCATAATTTTTGTTGCGGTTGTTAAATACGATAGCAAGCCACTCGCTCCCGTATAAATTTGATGAATTGTTGAACATAGCTTTAAGTATTTTTAACTATGATGTTAGTTTTATAACAATTCCATAATAAAGTTGAAAATATATTAAAACCATTAATTTTAATTAAAAAAACAAAATATTATAAATTAAATAAAAAAATTATATACTTTTTATTTAAAAAACATAAAAATTAGAATGATAATTATTATTTTTGAGTAAAATTTAAATAATTACATGAAAAACATAAGAACTAGTGCGATAAAAGAGGCTCAAAATAGAATTTCACCTGAAATTAAAGCCACATCTTCTAAGATTTCTGATTTTTTTGGAGAAAATGTATTTACTCAAAAAAAAATGAGTGATTATTTATCAAAAGAAGTATATCAGAAATTAATTTCAAGCATAAATCAAGGCGAATTAATTAATCAGGAAGATGCTAATCAAATCGCAACTGCTATGAAAATCTGGGCAATGGAAAAAGGTGCTACGCACTATACCCATTGGTTTCAGCCATTAACAGGTTCTACAGCAGAAAAACATGATTCATTTTTCGAGCCTAGCGGCGATGGCGCAATTGAAACATTTGCAGGCACAGCATTAATTCAACAAGAATCAGATGCTTCAAGCTTCCCTAATGGAGGAATTCGTAATACTTTTGAAGCTCGTGGTTACACTGCTTGGGATCCTTCTTCTCCAGCATTTATTATAGACAGTAAAGCGGGTAAAACACTTTGCATCCCAACAGTATTTGTTTCTTACACTGGCGAAGCATTAGATTATAAAGCACCTTTATTAAAAGCATTAGCCGCATTAGATAAAGCCGCTGTAGATGTTTGTCAATATTTCGATAAAAGTATCACCAAAGTAAATGCATCTTTAGGTATAGAGCAAGAATATTTCTTGATAGACCTAGCTTTATATAATGCCAGACCAGATTTAGTGATGACTGGACGCACTTTATTTGGCCGCATGTCTGCTAAAGGCCAACAATTAGAAGATCATTATTTTGGTTCTATTCCTGAGCGTGTTTTTGCTTACATGGTAGATTTTGAAAATGAAGCTTTAAAATTAGGTATTCCCTTAAAAACTCGACATAATGAAGTTGCTCCTTCTCAATTTGAATGTGCTCCAATTTATGAAGAAATTAACTTAGCTATTGACCACAA
>JAIELS010000084.1 GCA_019752795.1 Sphingobacteriaceae bacterium | reverse complement strand
GCTTTTGTAAATTGGAAAGAAGGAAATAACCAAAGGGCGTACTAAGATAAAGTCTATAATCGAATGTCATGCTAAGCTTAGTCGAAGCATCTCCTAAATAATTAATGGTAAAAACGAAAGTTTTTGCCTTTTTATTTTTTAAGCTCGATGTTGTAATCGCTAATAAAATTGATGGTAGGTTTTATACATTAACCATATTGCAAAAGCAATAATAATTACCCCAGCAACCTTATTTAATTTGCTTAGCGTATCTTCTTTGATGTGGTAGCGCAATTTACTAGAATAATAGCTTTTTAGACTGTCTATTGCTAGCTGTGTTGCCATTGCAATAAAAAAGCAGAAGAGTTTTTCATTTAGTCTGTTATTTAATTTCACAGAAATAATTCCACTCACAATAATCCAAAACATTAAAGTTGATGGGGTAAGGATGCACATCAAAAATCCTTTGATTAAGTAACCTCTTTTACTAATCTTCATGATGTTATTGTTTTCATAGTTTAGAGAAACTTTAGAGAACAAATAATAAATGCCTACTGCTAGTAAAAATATGCCGCCAAATACACCAATATATTTATCAAAACTATCTTGGTAAACTAAAAACTGACTACCAAAAAGAACAAGACCAATTAAGATTAAATCACTTATAATTACACCCACAGCTAAAGAGAAGCCAGCCATAAAGCCCTTCTCGATACTGGTTTTAATCATAGCAAAAAATACTGGACCAGTTAAAAATGAGGAAATTATGCCCGCCCCTAAACCTAATAATATTGCTTCAAACATTAGCCTAACACCATAATTTATGCTAATATGCAATTTTTTAAACTAAAATCTACTCATTTTTTTAATTGTGTTGTATCTATGTTTTTTTAAAAACTTGATTTTCTGATGTTAAAAAAAAATGAGATGTGTAAAAAATAGACCCGAATACAAATAAATTTTATTTAAGTTTAGCCAACCAAAATTTATTATTAAACCCTAAATTTTTATCCTAACATGGAACAAAATTCAAAAACCAATTGGGCGCAGTTCATACCATTAGTAACTGTGTTCTTCTTTTGGGGCTTCGTTGCTGCTAGTAACGATATTTTAATACCAGTATTTAAGTCTGCTTTTAATTTATCTCAAAGTGAAAGTCAATTGGTATCGTTAGCTTTTTATATTGCTTATACTGTAGGTTCTTTAATCTATATAGGTATTTCTAGTTTAATGAAAACCGATTTAATTAATAAGATTGGTTATAAAAATAGTTTAGCCTTAGGATTGGTAATTTCTGCTGCAGGTACATTATTGTTTTATCCAGCTGCAAATACTGGCTCATTCCCATTAATGTTATCAGGATTGTTTGTTGTAGCATTAGGCTTTTCATTGCAACAAACTGTGGCTAATCCTTTAGCTATTGCTATTGGGGCAGTAAAAACGGGTTCTCAAAGACTAATTATGGCGGGTGGTATCAATAACTTAGGTACTACAATTGGACCATTAATTGTGAGTTTTGCAATTTTCGGGTCTGCTACAAGCGGTAATTCATCTATGAGTATAGAAAGTGTTAAAATTCCCTATTTAATATTGGGAGGTGCTTTTTTATTGGCAGCAGTATTTTTAAAGATGTCATCACTTCCAGATAAGCCCGCTTTAATTGAGGCAAAAATAGAGGATGGTTCTTTAAAAGGTTCTGCGTTAAAATATCCTCAACTCGTATTAGGTATGATTGCCATATTTGTATATGTAGGTGTTGAGGTAAGTACTGCCAGTAATTTACCTGCGTATATGGAGGAAGATTTGGGCTTTGCAATTAAAGATGTAGCTCCATATATTTCTTTATATTGGGCAAGTATGATGATTGGTCGTTGGACTGGTGCTGTTGAAGCTTTTACAGATAAAGTTAGTTTACAAAAAGTTTTAAGATTTATTGCTCCTTATTTAGCTTTTGGTGTATTCTTATTGGTAAACGCAATTGCAAAGCATGATTTAGCTCCATTTTATGTATACGCATTGATTATTTTAGTGTTAATTTTGGCTGATATGTCTAGTAAAGGAAACCCTGCTAGAATGTTGTTAATTTTTTCTGGTGTAGGAATTCTAGCATTAATAGTTGGTATGTTTACTACAGGTATGGTTAGTGTGTATGCATTTACAAGTGTAGGATTGTTCTGTAGTACATTATGGCCTTGTATTTTTACTTTAGCAGTTAGCGGATTGGGTAAACACACAAGTCAAGGCAGTAGTTATTTAATTATGATGATTATGGGTGGTGGACTAATTAGTTGGCTACAAGGTTACGTTTCTGGCTTTACGGGTATTCAATATAGCTATATTGTTGGTGTACTTTGTTTTTTATATTTAGCATTTTATGCTGTAAAGGCTAGCAGTATCTTAAAATCTCAAGGGATTAACCTAGACGGTAAAGTTGAAGGCGGACACTAATTAATATTAAATATATTTAGAGCGTTCTAGTTTTAACTAGAGCGCTTTTTAATGATAAAAAAAATGGCAAAACAAGCATTTAACGATATTTATATGAATTTAGCGAGCGATTTATCTACACGTTCGCATTGTGTGAGGGCTCATGTCGGCGCCGTTTTAACAAAAGATACAAGGATCATCTCAATCGGTTATAACGGACCACCTGCGGGTACGCATAATTGTGATGAAGAATGGCCAGAGAATGGCTGCGCTCGTGACAGTAAAGGAAGTTGTTCTTTGGCACTACATGCCGAAGAAAATGCAATTTTATATGCAGTTAAAAATGGTTCAAAAATAGAAGGTTCTACACTTTACACTACACTTTCTCCTTGCATAGCTTGTGCAAGATTAATTTTGTCTTCAGGTATTAAAAAAGTTTATTTTAAGGATTCTTATGCAGCTTATAAAGGTTTACCAAGCGATGAAGGTGTAGATTTCTTGGTTCGTTTCGGTGTTGAGGTTTCGCAACACAAGATTGGAGTATAAATAGGTTTAAGTAAACCATTGAGCTTCAAATAACAAATAAGTTAATTATTCATATCTGTTCTTTGGTCTTTCAGCTTTATTCTTTCAGCTTAATTAGCTACCTTTGCGCATGCTAGAAAAAATCATCATTCTCGATTTTGGTTCTCAGTTTACACAGCTTATTGCTCGTCGCGTTCGCGAACTAAATGTTTACTGCGAAATCCATCCATTTAATAACATTCCTGTATTAGATTCAACAGTTAAAGGAATAATTCTATCAGGTAGTCCATATTCTGTTCGTCAGGATGATGCACCATTTGTAGATTTAGGTTTGTTTAAAGCTTATCCTTTATTGGCGGTTTGTTATGGTGCACAGTTTATTGCGCAACAAAGTGGGGGAGATGTTCAAGCTTCAAATACAAGAGAATATGGTAGAGCAAATTTAAGTTTTGTAAATCAAGATAATCAACTCTTTAAAGGGATTAACCTAAATTCACAAGTGTGGATGAGCCATGGTGATACCATTAAAGTAGTGCCGGCTAATTTTGAGATTATTGCTAGCACAGCTGATGTACAAGTTGCAGGATATCAAATAAAAGATACCAATACTTACGCCATCCAATTTCACCCAGAAGTTACGCACAGTACCGATGGTAAGCTATTGCTCGAGAATTTTTTAGTAGGTATTTGCGGTTGTTCGCAAGACTGGACTGCCGATGCTTTTGTGGAAACTACAATTGCTGATTTAAAAGAAAAATTAGGCAATGATAAGGTAGTTCTTGGTCTTTCTGGTGGTGTAGATAGTAGTGTAGCTGCAATTTTATTACACAAAGCAATTGGTAAAAATTTGCATTGTATTTTTGTAGATAATGGCTTACTACGTAAAGATGAGTTTGAAAGCGTATTAGAGCAGTACAAACACATGGGCCTAAATATTAAAGGCGTAGATGCAAAAGATAGATTTTTAAGTCAATTAGCAGGTGTTAAAGATCCAGAATTAAAACGCAAGGCAATTGGTCGAGTTTTTATTGAGGTTTTTGATGATGCTGCTCATGAAGTGCAAGATGTAGTTTGGTTAGCTCAAGGTACAATCTATCCAGATATTATCGAATCAGTCTCTGTAAAAGGACCATCGGCAACTATAAAATCACATCATAATGTTGGCGGCTTACCAGATTTTATGAAGCTTAAAATTGTTGAGCCATTAAATACGTTGTTTAAAGACGAGGTAAGAAGAGTTGGTAAAAGTTTAGGTATTGAAGGTTTTATTTTAGGTCGACATCCATTTCCTGGACCAGGTTTAGCAATTAGAATTTTAGGAGATGTAACTGCCGAAAAAGTGGCTATTTTGCAAGAAGCAGATGCTATTTATATCAATAATCTTAAAGAAGCAGGTTTATACGACAAAGTTTGGCAAGCCGGAGCAATCTTTTTACCAGTACAATCTGTTGGAGTAATGGGAGATGAGCGAACATATGAGAATGTTATTTGTTTACGTGCTGTAGAATCTGTAGATGGAATGACGGCAGATTGGTGTCATTTACCATATAACGTTTTGGCAAAAATTTCTAATGAAATTATCAATAAAGTAAGAGGAATTAATAGAGTGGTTTATGATATTAGTTCTAAACCACCAGCAACTATTGAATGGGAATAAAACAAAGTTTGCAGTTCTCTCAGTAAATAGGTTACATTAAATGATTAACAAGATGACTAAGAACTTTAAATTTTTTATATTCATTCTTATTGTATTTGCAGCAGCTTGTTCTCCAAAGATTAAACCTGTTGTTAATAAGCCTGCTGTACCGAAACCTGATCCGCAAAATATAGCTAAGCCAGTAAAAAAATTTACTGAAGCAAGCATTTCGTTAATGTTGCCTTTTAAGTTAGACCAGTTGAACTTAAAAACTGCTACAAAAGCTCAGGTAGAAAATGCAGATATGGCTATAGATTTTTATCAAGGGGTAAAAATGGGTATAGACTCTGCTTCAAGTTTGGGTTTAAATTTTAAACTGAATGTTTTTGATAGCAGGGATGACAATGACCAGCTGGCTGTTATACTGAAAAAAGAGGCTTTAAAACAAAGTAATCTCATCATTGGTCCTATTTTTCCTGATGGAGTGAATTATATTACTGATTTTGCTTTATCGAATGATATGCCAATTGTTTCGCCATTGGCAGCTTCAAAGCCAAGTGATTTCAATAATCCAAAACTCATCTCAATTGTAAATAATATTGATCAGCATGGTGCTAAAATAGCAGACTATATTGCTAATAAATACCAAAGCGAGCAGACAATTGTAGTGTTAATTAATCCGAAAAAAACCGCAGATGAACAATTCGCAGCTCCAATAAGAGATCGATTTAAGCAAAAATATCCTTCATTTATTGTGCAAGAGTTTACTACTACTTATGCTTTTGAAACCAAAATGATTAAAGGAAAGAAGTATGCTGTGGTGATTTGCTCTTCAGATATGGGTTTTGTTAATCCAAGTATTGATAAATTATTTAAGCTTAAAAACTTAAAAACGGGTGGTTATGAAATTAATTTATTTGGACATCCTAATTGGAGTAAACAAAATTACAATGTAAACCAGTTGCAAAATTTAAATACCATTATCACAACATCTTATCTTGTTGATTACAAAAATATATCTGTTATTAATTTTATAAAAAAATACAGAGTTAAATTTAATTTTGAGCCTAGCGAATATTCATTTAAGGGTTTCGATATCGGATTTTATTTTGGTAAATTATTGGTAAAACATGGAGCCAACTATTTAGATTTTATTACAAAAGAAAAATACAAAGGTTTACACAACTCTTTCGAATTTGCTTTTAATCCAGAATTTGGATATTATAACATAGATTTAATGCTTGTACAGTATAAAAACTCAACATTAAATAGAATTAATTAGGAAATCGAGATGAGGGTAGAACATCATATTAGAGCTTTTGAGCAACTTTTAAGTAGTTATGATGGTTTGTTGCCATTGCATAGACATTTGTTTACTTACTTTAAGAAAAACAAACAGATGGGTTCATCTGATAGGAGATGGGCAACCAGATACATTTATAGTTTTTTTAGACTAGGAAAAGCCTTAAATCATTTAGATAATTTACAAAGATTAGCGATTGGTGATTTTCTCTGTCATGACACTTTAAGTTTAATTACTGCGCAATATTTTCCAGATTTTGAAGCTTCGATTTCATTATCATTGGATGAAAAACTAACATTAATTAAAAATAAACATCCTAAATTTAAGCTTGAAGATGTTTTTCAATTTGATGTAGAATTGTCTGAAGGTATTTCAAAGTCTGAATTTCAAGCTTCTTTTTTTATACAACCAGATTTATTTATCAGGGTTAAAGAAGCAGAACAAAACTTAATAGTTAATCAGTTGAAAGCCAAAGATATTAATTTCAAGGTAGTATCTGCAACCACTATAGCTTTGCCTAATGGAACAAAATTAGAGCAGGTAATTACCGATCCAGGTTTATACCAAATTCAAGATGTTTCTTCGCAATACACCGGCACATTCTTCGAACCTAAAAAATATGATTATTGGTGGGATAGTTGCGCCGCATCTGGCGGAAAATCCCTCTTACTACATAGTTTGGAGCCTAATATCGAACTTTTGGTTAGTGATGTAAGAGAAAATAGTTTAAATAACTTAAAGGAACGTTTTCAGTTAGCCGGGATTAAAAAATATCATTTAAAAACTTTGGATTTATTGATAAATAATGATCAAATTTTACATGATTATGTGTTCGATGGTATATTGTTAGATGCGCCATGTTCTGGTTCTGGAACTTGGGGGCGTACTCCAGAAATGCTGTATTTTTTCGAAAAATATAAAATTGATAATTTTGTGAAACTTCAAAAAGGTATTGCAGCAAATATTATCAAATATTTAAAAAAGGATAAACCACTAATTTACATGACTTGTTCAGTTTTTAAAGCAGAAAATGAAGCTGTGGTTAAGTACTTAACCGATAAATTCGATTTAAAACTAGAAAGAATGGAATTGATTAGGGGCTATAACAATAAAGCCGATAGCATGTTTGTAGCAAGGTTAATTAAGCAATAGACAGCTAATGATGCCAGTGCTTAATTTTATCTTTCAAATGCTTTATCGCTTCGAATAGAATGGCAAGTGCGCCGATGATAACCGTAAAATACTCAAAATTGTTCATCACGTTTTGTTGGTTATTGTATAGACTAATATAACCAATAATTGTTACAAACCCGTATTGGTACGAAATAATTTAATCGCGATAGCTAACAAAATAATACCAAATGCTTTTCTAAGAATATTTAATCCAGTTTTACCGAATAATTTTTCAAGCCTAACTGTGTTTTTTAGTACAAAATATACAAAAATCATATTCACAATTATTCCAACAATTATATTCTGAGTTGCATATTCAGTTTTTAAAGAAAGTAGGGTTGTCATTGTTCCTGCCCCTGCAATTAATGGAAAAGCTAATGGAACGATAGATGTTGTCGCAGAATCATCGGCATCGACTTTAAAAATGGTTAAACCTAAAACCATTTCCATGGCTAAGGCGAAAATTACAAAAGAACCTGCAATTGCAAATGAAGCCACATCTACACCAATTACACTTAATAATGTTTTACCTGCAAATAGAAAAATAATCATTAAAACCATAGCTACAATTGATGCTTTCTCAGATTGAATATGACCAGCTTTTTTTCTGAGTTCGATAATAATAGGAATGGAGCCTAAAATATCAATAATGGCAAATAACACCATTGTTGTAGATAAGATTTCACTAAAATTAAATTGTAAATGTTCCATGGGCTCAAGTAATTTAGTACAAAGTTAAATCATTTAAATATAACTTGAATTAAAACAGTGTTAATTAATTAGTTAAAAGTAAAATTGAGTACGAATAGTTAATATATTATCGGCTAAATCTTTCTGATAATTGATTAATTGAGTTCGTTCATTTTTTATCACATCGTAATAAATCACAGCCTTCAAATGAGAATTAAAGTGATGCAAAAATCCAAAACCATAAGTATCAAATCTAACGTCTGCACCCGAAAATCCGTTAATAGCATTTACTTCGTCACCTTTAATTTTCAAATTAGGGTCAAACCAATCGTACTTTAATATGAGCTGATTTTTTGAACTATTTAGGTTTTGAATAAACGTGATATAACTACCATCAAAGTTGCGTGTGTAATAAGGTAATTTTAAGTTATTTTTATCTACCGGGTATGTTCCTGGAGTACTACTGCTGGTTGCAGTACCAGATTGTAAACCTGTAATGTATTCTGCTCTAATTTCTGATTTCCAATTTTCGTTTTGGGTTGATAGCTGAATGTCTGCT
>JAIELS010000078.1 GCA_019752795.1 Sphingobacteriaceae bacterium | reverse complement strand
GAAGGGATAATGCGCCATTTAGTTAAGGAACAAAATTTAGATTGGGAAATCGCTTCTGCAGGTACTGGAGAATGGCACATCGGAAGCCCGCCAGATAGTAGAGGTATAGAAGTGGCAAAAAAATACGGTTACGATATTTCTGCACAACGAGCTCAACTTTTTACATCTTATTTATTCGACCAGTTTGATCAAATTTTGGTAATGGATAAACAAAATTATAAAGATGTTCTAAGGCATGCTAGAAATGATGAACAAAGAAGTAAAGTAAAATTTTTCTTAGCTGATGAGGGGGAATTATTAGACCCTTATCATCATAGTGATTTATTCGATTACGTTTTTAAAGAGGTTGAAGCTAGGTGTAAACGGTTAATTGAACAATTTAAAAAGGAAATAAAATAGCTTTTATTATACTAACGGGATTGGAGTAGAAATTTAATTTATACAATGCAAACACCTCAACTTTTTATGATTCTTTTGGGAGCTACACCTAAAGGTAGAAATATAGAGCAACATGATATTTTCTTTGGTATAGCAAATTCTATTAAAGAATTATTGCCTGAGATGATTGATTTCTGGCCTGAAGCAAAAGGTAAAATTCACGTTGATGCCTATAGAATAGTAAAAAAAGTAGGTGATTTTAATGTAGAGGTTATTGCTAAGTCGGAAGAAAACAAATCCGATTTAAATAGCTTATTTTTCTTAAACTTAGGGGGCTATAAAAAAGGAGAATTTGAAGAGTTGCATTATAAAATGTTAGTTGTTTCAGATCAAAAAGCCTTGGCTATTAAAGAAGCAAAAGAAACGGTTTTTTATAAGCACACAGGCTTTAAAGGAGCAACCTCACATATCGATGATAAGTTTGGGGTTGATGTAGACGATATATTTGAAATCGAAGATATTTTGAGCAAAGATACCAAAGGAAAATATGCGTTAAAATTTTCTACATCAACTAGCGAGCACGAAGATGAGTTGGTGTTAGGTTACATTCCTTTATCTAAAATTTAGTTTTTTTAGAATATAGCGAGAAAGCTAATTGCTTAGATTTCTCGCTATTCAGATTGATATGCTTTTTAAGCTGGCTGCATATTTGTTGCAATTGCCATTCTATTCCAAGCATTAATTGTTATTATCGCGACCATAATTTGAGCTAAATGATTGTCGTCGAATAATGATTTTGCTTTTTGATATGTTTCATCAGCAACACCTCCATTTGCTATTAATGTCATTTCCTCTGTTAATGCTAAAATGGCTTTTTCTTCATCTGTATATAAATCTTTAACTTCTCTCCAAGCATTTAAGAGATAAATTCTTTGTTCAGTTTCACCATTTTTTCTTGCATCTTTTGTATGCATGTTAATGCAGTAAGCACAACCATTAATTTGAGATGCTCTTATTTTAATTAACTCTTTATGCGTTTTGCTTATTTTAGTTGCTCCTAAATAATTTTCAATTGCGATAAAAGCTTTGTAAGCCTCTGGCTCTACTACACCAACGTTTATTCTTGTTTCCATGTTTTTTGATTTTAATGATAGAACAAATTTATGGGGTAGTTTTTAGACAAATCTTAAACTAGTTTAAGAAATGAAATTAATCTTTTCTTTTTCTCAATTCGCTTAAATATTCTGGTGTTATCCCTAAATAAGAGGCCAACATGTACTGTGGTATTCTTTGTATAAAGCTCGGAAATTGACTGGCAAAAACGCGGTAATTATCTTCTTTAGAGTAATCATGGAAATATTTAATTCTCATTTGCGATGCGGCATTGGCTCTTAGTATTAGAATTCTAAAATATTTTTCTAATTGCGGTAATTTTTTAAAAAGCTCTTCTTGTTTATGATGTTCTAAAAATACTATTTCTGAATTTTCTACTGCCTGAATATAGAATTGCGACGGAGACTGCATAATGAAACTCATATAGTCTGCTAACCACCAATTTTCTAAAGCAAAGTGAGTTACTTGTTCTATCCCTTTTTCATTGATAAAAAACATTCTTAAAAGACCTTTTTCTACAAAACAATTGGCGGTGCATATTTGTCCTTCTCTTAGCAAAAATTCCTTTTTATTAACCGTTTTAAGCTTAACAAAACTAGAAAGGATCTCGATTTCTTCTGCTGTTAAAGAAATGTATTTTTTAAGATGTTCAATTAAATTTTGCATAACTATCTAAACTTATATAGTTTCCATTTTTAATTTCATAATCTATTAATCTACCTTCAAAATTGAAATTTAATTTTTCTAATAATTTTTTCGAATTATTATTTTCACTTTCTACCAATGCTTCTATCCTGTGTATTTTTAAAACGTCAAATGCATAATTACAAACTAATGGAATGGCATTTTTCATTAGTTTTTGACCCCAATATTCTGGCAATAACCAATAACCGATTTCGGCTTTTTTATGCACATAACTTAGATTGTTTAATCCGATAGCCCCATAAAAAACCGTATTTTCAATATTAACAATAGCCCACCAAATACCTGTATTGGTTTCTTTTAATAGGTTAAACCAATCCATTTGTGTTGTTGTGGCAGATAAACTATCATAGCTAACGCCATAGTGTTTTATAATTTCTGGGTTAGATAAACCCTCGTAAATTTTAGCAATATCGTTAGCTATTATTTTTCTTAATAGGAAATTTTCATGTGTTAGAAATGGAAATGTTCTATCCATCTGGTATAGCTTAAGATTTAGTAAATATTGATAATTATGAATAAAAATAAACATTTTAATCAATGGCTTGTTGTTTTAATACATCAATACTTATAAAAATTATGGAAACCAATACAGTAAACACAGAAATTTTAAACGATTTGATACAAATTAACAACGATCGAGTTGTAGGATATGAAAAAGCAATGAAAGAGTTAAAACCAGAAGATTCTGATTTAAAAACTTTATTTGTAAAAATGATCGGCGAAAGTCATAAACATAAAATGGCTTTGGCTACTGAAGTTCAAGTTATGGGAGTAGAGGCTGATAAAGGAACAACCACCTCAGGTAAAATATATAGAGCTTGGATGGACGTTAAAGCTGCCTTTACAGGTCATGATCGTAAAACAATTTTGAATAATTGCGAGTTTGGAGAAGACGCTGCGCAGAACGCTTATAAAATGGCTTTGGCTGATGAAGGATTATCTGCGAATTTAAAGACATTAATTACTGCTCAAAAAGCTAGCCTACGTGTATCTCATGATGAGATAAAAGCACTGAGAGATGCGCAATAGGCGAAAAATTTATTATAAAAAATGCCTCCACAGTTATGTAGGAGGCATTTTTTATAAGATTTAAACGCTATTTTTTATCTAATTCTTTATCTAAATAATAAGTTGCTTTGTCTATCGCATTATCAATGGTATCACTTAAAATGGTAATAAATGAGCCGGATTTAGCTTTGGTAATTAATTCCTTCATACAATCCTCACCACTGTTGTTGATATGAATTTGTATAGTTGGATTTATTTCTTTTAATCCTAAGGTGAGTAAATCAATTAACTCTTGTTGTGTTCTACCACGTAGATATTTTTCTTGACAAATGACAACTCTATCAAACATTTGAGCTGCAATTCTTGCCGTTTCTATAATATCTTCATCTCTTCTATCTCCTGTTCCAGATATTACGCCAACGTGTTCAGTTGCTTCAACAGTTTTTAGGTAATTTTTAATACCATTAAATCCATCAGGGTTGTGCGCAAAATCTACTAAAACTTTAAATTCTTTAAATTTAAAAATATTCATCCTTCCTGGCGTATGTGCTGCAGATGGAATAAATGTTTCTAAAGAAGTTCTAATATCTTCTGTTTTATAGCCCCATAAAAATGTAGTTAATGTGGCAGCTAAAACATTTTGTATCATAAAATCCACTGTGCCATTAAAAGTTAAAGGAATATGAGTAGCTTTTTCTACACGAATTTTCCAATCGCCTTTTTTAATAGTTACATAGCCGTTTTCATATATCGCAGCTATCCCACCAGTTTTGCAATGTTCTTTAATTACTGGATTTTTTTCATCCATACTAAAATAAGAAATATTACAATCAGCATTTGCTGCTATTTTAAGGCAATAAGGATTGTCTGCATTTAACACTGCCCAACCACTTTTTTTAACAGCGCCAATAATCACAGATTTTACTCTTGTTAAATCATCAAGGTTATCAATGTCTGAAATCCCTAAGTGGTCTTCCTGAATATTGGTTACTACGCCAATATCACATTTGTTAAAACCTAAACCTGCACGCAAAATGCCACCTCTAGCGGTTTCTAAAACAGCAATCTCAACGGTTGGATCTTTTAAAACAAATTCAGCACTAAATGGACCTGTGGTGTCGCCCTTCATCAATAAAGTATTTTGAACATAAATACCATCGGATGTTGTAAACCCAACTCGACTACCATTGTTTTTTAAAATATGAGCTATTAATCGAGTAGTTGTAGTTTTACCATTTGTTCCCGTAACAGCAATAATTGGAATACGAGCAGATTTTCCTGGCGGATAAAGCATGTCAATTACAGGAGCGGCAACGTTACGAGGCAAACCTTCGCTTGGTGCCAAGTGCATTCTGAAACCTGGGGCAGCATTTACTTCTATTACTACGCCACCATTCTCAGTTAGTGGTTCAGTTAAGTTTTTTGCCATGATATCAATTCCGCAAATATCTAAACCGATGATGCGAGAAATTCGTTCACAGTTGAAAACATTTTGAGGATGAACCTGATCTGTTACATCAATTGATGTGCCACCTGTGCTCAAATTTGCTGTAGATTTTAGGTAAACAATCTCGCCTTTTGGCACTACGGTTTCTAATGTGTATCCTACTTTATCTAAAAGATCTAAAGTATCGCGGTCTACAATAATTTCGGTTAATACATTTTCATGGCCATAACCACGACGTGGATCTTGATTTTCTTTGTCAATTAATTCTTGAACAGTGTGTTTTCCATCTCCTTTAACATTTGCTGGAACACGTAAAGCAGCAGCAACCATTTTATGGTCTATTACAAGCACTCTAAAATCGTAACCAGTAATAAAACGCTCTACAATAATTCTTCTAGAATATTCTTTGGCATACTCAAAAGCTGCAATTGCTTCTTCTTCTGTTTTTACATTTATGGTTGCGCCTTTACCATGATTTCCATCTATTGGTTTAAAAACAAGTGGAAATCCAACTCTTTCTATAGCGTCGTGAACATCTTGTAAAGTAGAAACAGTTACGCCTTTAGCCACAGGGATAGCAGCATCACTTAATAAACGTTTAGTTTCATCTTTATTTCCGGCAATGTCAACGGCAATGCTACTTGTTTTTTCAGTCATTGTGGCTCTAAAACGGACTTGGTTTTTTCCATAACCCAGTTGTACTAAAGAGCTTTTGTTTAATCTAATCCAAGGGATATTTCTAGCAATTGCTTCATCTACGATTGAACCAGTACTAGGGCCTAAACGCTCAGATTCTCTTAGCTCACGCATCCGTTGAATATCATAATCTAAATCATATTCTTCATCTGCTATTAAAGCTTCAGCAATTCGAACAGATGCTTCCGCAGCATAAACGCCAGCTTTTTCTTCTAGGTAACTAAAAACAACATTGTAAATTCCTTCTGTTTTAGTTTGGCGAGTTCTGCCAAATCCTGTGTCCATTCCGGCCAAAGTTTGAATTTCTAATGCAATATGCTCTATTACATGCCCCATCCAAGTTCCTTCCTCAATACGAGTTAAAAAACCTCCTGGAACACCTTTAGAACAACGATGAGAAAATAAGGTTGGAATTAATTTTTCAATCCTTTCTCTAAAACCTTCTATTACGTTTGTTGGGCGTTGCTCTAGCTCCTCCAAATCCAAGCGCATTTGAATTAATTTTTTTCTATTAATAGACCAAATGTTTGGTCCTCTTAGCACCTGTATGCCTAATATTTTCATTGATGTATAGTTTAGTGGTATTAAAAGCAGCGATTTATTCAATTGAAAAGAAACTCTCAAAGAAAAAATTAAAGTATAAATTTTTTCTCAGATTATTAGTCAATCATATATTTAAAGTTTGTTACGCTTTTAAACTTAATATTTTTAAATAATTAACACAAATTTCATTTAATGTTAATTAATATTATAATATTGAAAAATATAATATTAATTATCAAACTAATGCCTATATATTTGGCATTTTAGCGATTATCTAAACTATAAGAATGGCTCCAAAAGGTAAACTAATTATAATTGGTGGTGCAATAAATACAGGAAGTTTTGCAGAAACTCAGTTCGGACTACCACAAAACATGAACTTTTTTGAGCGTGGAATTTTAAAGCGAATTACTACAGAATCTGCAAAAGGAAATGAGTCGAGATTTGAAATTATGACTACCGCCTCATTAATTCCTGAAAAAGTAGGCGAAGAGTATATCAAAGCTTTTGCTCAATTAGATGTTCACAATGTAGGTGTATTAAATATTGGTAGCAGAGAAGAGGCCAACAAAGCAGAATATGCAGAACGAATTAAGCTAGCAGATGTCATTATTTTTACTGGCGGAGATCAATTGCGCTTATCGTCTATTTTTGGCGGGACAGAAATTCATCGTGTATTATTGGATAAATATCAAAATACTGAATTTGTAATTGCTGGAACTTCAGCAGGTGCTGCGGCAAGCTCAAGAAATATGATCTATCAAGGCAGTAGTAAAGACGCATTGCTAAAAGGTGAAGTTAAAATAACTGGTGGTTTAGGTTTTATTGATGATGTTATTGTTGATACTCACTTTGTACAGCGTGGCAGAATTGGCAGATTATTATATGCTGCTGCAAGTAATCCAGGTATTTTAGGGATTGGCTTAGGCGAAGATACGGGCCTATACATTAGCGAAAATAAAATGGAAGCAATTGGTTCTGGAATGGTAATTCTGGTTGATGGCCGCTATATGGCTGATACAAATTTAACAGATGTAGAGATGGGGCAACCAGTTTCTATAAAAAATATGGTTGTGCATGTAATGTGCGACGGTGATACCTATGATTTAAGGAGCCATGAATTAGTAATTCATCATCCAAAAGTTGTTCCGGTTGATTAGTTGATTTTAAACTACTAATCCAAATATTTAACAATAAATTACAGTTTTATACTAAAATGAAAGTAATTATTCACGGTGGTTTTTTTAGCGAATCTAATACCAATCAGGAAACAAAAAAAGCTAAACAAGATGCTTTAGCTCATGTTGTTAAACAAAGCCATGAGTTTTTAAAAAATCATACTGCTTTAGAAACAGTTGTTTATGCTGTAAGTTTATTAGAGAATAATGAACTTTTTAATGCGGGTATTGGTTCGCAAATACAAAGTGATGGTAAAGTTAGATTAAGCGCCTCATTAATGGATGGTAAAACACAAAAATTTAGTGGTGTAATTAATTTAGAAGATGTTAAAAACCCAATTGAAGTAGCAAAAGAATTATTGACTTACGAAGATCGAGTTTTAAGCGGAGAAGGGGCATTAGCTTTTGCTCGTGATAAAGGTTTCGAATATTTTAATCCTATAACAGCACAAAGACAAGCTGAATATGAGGAAAAATTAAATCAAATTTATAGAAAAGGAACAGTAGGTTGCGTAGCTTTAGATGGGCAAGGTAATTTAGCGGCTGCCACATCTACTGGCGGTAAAGGGTTTGAAATTCCATGTCGTGTGAGCGATTCTGCCACCGTTGCTGGTAATTTTGCAAATAGTTTCGCGGGTATTTCTTGCACAGGTGTTGGAGAAGATATTGTAAGTGGAGCATTAGCTGCTAAAATTGTAACCAGAGTTACTGATGGCTTTACATTGCAAGCAGCATGTGATAAGTCTTTTGCAGAACTTAAACCTTTTGATGGTTTTGCGGGAGTAATAGGTATTTCCGCTGATGGAGAAATTTATCATTGCGATTCGCACCCCTACATGGTTTGGGCATCATTCGATGTTAATTTACAGGTATTTAACTAAAATTTACTACCTTTATAAGATGAACAAAATCTACCTAGTGCTTGTTTTCTTATTTATTGCCCCTTCATTAAAGGCTCAGGTATTAAAATCAGGCCCTCAAGAGGTGGTTCCGAATACTAATGCAATTAATGTGGCAGTTTCTCTAAATGAAGAAACTATAGCTGATGATTATTTTGCTGAAGCTGATAGAAGTGAAAAAAGAGGTGAATTAAATGATGCGCTTGCTTTGTTTGGTAAAGCTGCTTTTGAATATAATAACGATAAAAAATATAACCGTTATGCAAGCTCTTTGTTAAGAATGAGTAATGTTCACTTATTATTAACTCATTACGTAGAAGCAGAACAAATTATTTTA
>JAIELS010000167.1 GCA_019752795.1 Sphingobacteriaceae bacterium | reverse complement strand
AAATGGAAAACAAATACGGTAATGGCATTGCCACAACTTATTTATCTACTATGGATACGGCAAGTCACGGAATTATACAACAAGCTGAGCAATGGAATGCCGAATTAATTGTAATTGGTACACATGGCAGAACAGGAATTAATCATTTATTAATGGGCAGTGTAGCAGAAAGCGTTGCTAGAAAATCGTCTTGCCCAGTTTTAATTGTACCTAATAAAGATATGTAAAAAGTAAATAGTCTTAAATCAAACTCTATGAAAATAAAAAAAGAGATACCTAAAACAGTATCTCTTTTTTTATAATAATTTTATAAAAATTAGCTTTACTCAAGACTGAGTACTCAGGAATCAAGCCTAATTTTCTTGATGTAGCCAGGCTTTTTTAGCTAATAATTCTTCTTCAGTTTCCCGAACATTTTCATCATCTATACAACAATCTACTGGGCAAACTGCCGCACATTGAGGTTCATCATGAAAACCTTTACATTCTGTACATTTATCAGAAACAATGTAATAAACTTCATCAGATACTGCATCTTGCGCAGCACCAGCGTCTATTTGTTTTCCACCAAAATCAATGATACCATCTAAATTTGTACCATCAGAAAATCTCCAGGCTGTGCCTGCATCATAAATCGCATTATTTGGGCATTCTGGCTCGCAGGCTCCACAGTTAATGCACTCGTCTGTAATTATAATTGCCATGTGTTCGTCTATATCTTTTGCTAAGTTTACCTTTGCACTGCAAATATAACACTAAATCATTTATAATAGTTCTAAATATGTCATCACTTGATAAAGGAAAAATAAAAATTGCATTACAAAAGTTAAGCGAATTTATGGCTAACCCTAGCAATGAATTTACTGATGTGGTTAATTCTTCTTGCCATAGCAATGGATGGTTTACTATTGAAGAGGTACAAAGATCACTTGCTTCTTTGAGCAAAATGCTTAATCATAATGATTTAGATACTTGGCTTAAAGCTATTAAATTAGCTCAAAATCCAAAAAAAGTAGGTTTAATTTTAGCAGGAAATATTCCTTTGGTGGGGTTTCATGATGTGCTATGCGTATTGGCAACAGGAAATATTGCATTAATAAAAATGTCATCATCTGATGATAAATTATTACCAGCCTTATTAAAAGAGCTTATAATTATAGAGCCAGCTTTTACAAATCAAATAATTTACACAGAGCGATTAAAAGATTTTGATGCCATTATAGCAACTGGGAGCAACAATACCTCACGTTATTTTGATTATTATTTTGGTAAAGTTCCAAATATTATCCGCAAAAACAGAAATAGTATCGCCGTGCTAAACGGAAACGAAACTCAAATAGAACTTGAAAATTTGGGACATGATATTTTTGATTATTTTGGCTTAGGCTGTAGAAATGTATCCAAAGTATATGTCCCAGCAAATTACGATTTAAAAAATCTCTTTGAGCCGATAGAAAAATATCAACCAATTGTCAATCACTTTAAATACAATAACAATTACGATTATAACAAATCTATTTATTTAGTTAACGGCGTAAAACACTTTGATAATGGTTTTTTGTTGGTTAAAGAAGATGAAAGTTTTGTATCGCCATTGGCTGTTCTTTTCTACGAAGAATATAATTCATTAAAAGAAATTGAGGAAAAACTTGTTTTAAACGACGAGCAAATACAATGCGTAGTTTCAAACATCGATTTAAAAATTAATAAAGAAAAAATTGGCTTTGGCGATAGTCAAAATCCTAAACTTTGGGATTATGCAGACAATGTAAACACTATAGCATTTTTACAATCTTTGTAAGATTAAATCAATTATTCAATTTAATTATCAGCTATAAATGTTATTTTTGAAACAATGTATATCATAAAAGTAAAAGGAATTGCCAAAATACCTGATTACGTACAGTTAAGGGACGAAAAATTTACACTATTAGCATATTTTAGAGTAGATCGCCCAGATAAATCTTTAGATAAATTGGGCTTTGGCGATAAACAAGATTATATTATGAGCATAATTAATGATTTGCCTTTTGGGCAAGTTACCAAAATAGATATTTAAACATGGCAGAAAACATAGTTATCAACTTGCAAAAAGTAGATGTTTTTCAACAAAAACATCTCGTACTTTCAAACGTAAATTTAAATATAGCCAAAGGCGAATTTGTATTTTTAATTGGTCAAACCGGCTCTGGAAAAAGTAGCTTATTGAAAATTATTTATGGAGATTTACACATTGGAAATGGAAATGGAGCCGTTGCTGGTTTCGATTTGAAAAACCTATCTGATAATGAAATTCCTTTTTTAAGAAGAAAACTAGGTATTGTTTTCCAAGATTTTCAATTGCTAAGCGATAGAACAATTGAGCAAAACTTAGAATTTGTATTAAAAGCAACAGGTTGGAACGATCAAAACTTAATTAACGAACGTATTAAAGACGTTTTAGAAAAAGTAGGTTTACGCTCTAAAATTAAAAAAATGCCTCATGAAATTTCTGGTGGCGAACAACAGCGTGTAGTTATTGCTAGAGCGTTATTAAATAATCCAGAAATTATTTTAGCTGATGAGCCCACTGGAAATCTTGATCCTGATACTTCTGAAGAAATTGTAGTTTTATTAAAACAAATTAGCCAAAGTGGTACAGCTGTTTTAATGGCTACACATAACTATCATATCATAAGAAAATTCCCATCTCGTATTATTAAATGCGAAGCTGGTGTAGTGCATGAAGATGCACAAATAGACTAACAATTCTGACAAAATTTTAATATTCAGCCATTCTGTTCAGTTAAATCAATTTAAAACTGACAGCATGGCTGATTTTCATTATTGGCAAAACTTTTGAGTTTACCCACAAAAAACACGCATACAAAATCATGTTTAACAAGAAGAAAAAGGAAGAAGAGCCTATTATTGAAAATAATATGGATGAGCAAGAAATAGTTACAGAATCAACAGAAAATTCAGAAAAAACTGTTGAAGAACCTGTTATTGAACTTTCTGTTGAAGAAAAATTGAAATTAGAAAACAGTTCATTAAACGATAAATATTTACGTTTATTTGCTGAATTTGACAACTATAAACGCAGAACACAAAAAGAACGTATCGAATTACTACAAACTGCAAGTAAGGATGTAGTTGTGTCTTTATTACCTGTTTTAGATGATTTTGAACGTGCACTTAAAGCGACAGAAAACACAACAGATGTTAATGCAATTCGTGAAGGCGTGATGTTAATTCAAACAAAATTAAGCAGTATTCTAAGCAATAAGGGTTTAAAACCTATTGAAAGTTTACATACTGCTTTTGATACTGATTTACACGAAGCCATTACCAATATTCCTGCAACAAGCGATAAATTAAAAGGTAAAGTTGTAGACGAATTAGAAAAAGGATATACTTTAAATGATAAAGTTATTCGTTTTGCTAAAGTAGTTGTAGGGGCATAATTAGCACATTAAAAAAGAAATGAGCAAAAGAGATTTTTACGATATACTTGGCGTTACAAAAAACGCAACTGCAGAAGAGATTAAAAAAGCTTACCGTAAGCTAGCTATTAAATATCACCCTGATAAAAACCCTGATGACAAATCTGCCGAAGATAAATTTAAAGAAGGTGCAGAAGCTTATGAGGTTTTAAGTAACCCAGAGAAAAAACAACGTTATGATCAGTATGGTCATGCAGGTGTTGGTGGTGCAGCTGGTGGCGGTGGTGGCTATGGCGGTGGCGGCATGAACATGGAAGATATTTTTAGCCAATTTGGCGATATCTTTGGTGGAGGCGGCGGTGGCGGTAGTCCATTCGATAGCTTTTTTGGTGGCGGTCAGTCTAGAGGTGGCGGTGGCCGTAGAGTTGCAAAAGGAAGTAATTTACGTATCAAGGTTAAATTAACACTTGAAGAGATAGCTAACGGTGCCGAGAAAAAAATTAAAGTAAATAAGCAAATTGCTTGTAAAACTTGTGATGGTACTGGCGCTAAAGATAAAAATTCTGTAAGCACTTGCAAAACATGTGGTGGTAGCGGTGCAGTTCGAAGAGTTACCAATACCATTTTAGGTCAGATGCAAACTACTGCAACCTGCCCTACTTGTCATGGTAACGGACAACAAATTACGGCTAAATGTGGTGCTTGTCATGGAGAAGGAACAGTTCGTGGTGAAGAAACCATTACGATTAATATTCCTGCGGGTGTTAGCGAAGGCATGCAATTAAGTATGGCTGGAAAAGGTAATGCAGCACCAAATGGTGGCATTCCTGGAGATTTAATTATTTTAATTGAAGAATTAGCTCATGATACTTTAAAACGTGAAGGAAATAATATCGTTTACGATTTACATGTTAGCATTGTTGATGCAGCTTTAGGTTATAGTGCAGAAGTACCAACTATTGATGGAAAAGCAAAAATTAAAATTGAAGCTGGTACACAAAGCGGAAAACTGTTGCGCCTTAAAGGAAAAGGTATTCCTGAGGTAAATTCTTACCATCGTGGAGATCAGATTATTCATGTAAACATTTGGACACCAAAAGTTTTAAACGCAGAAGAAAGAGAAATTTTAGAAAAATTAAGAGAATCTCCAAACTTTAAACCACAACCTGGTAAAAACGATAAGAGCTTCTTCGATAAAATGAAAGAATATTTCGAATAAATTAAGTGCATTTATTATGAGCTAAAAAAATCCCTTGAAATCAATTCAAGGGATTTTTTTTGGTCCTCTATTTTTAAAATCAATCAGATTTGATCGTTGGTAAAACAGTATATAGTAGCTATATTTAAACACATATTAAAAAATAAATTAACTAATTTCCAATACCAATAAAAAATAGTAACATTTATAAGATGAGTATATCTAATACTCACTAAACAAAATAAAAAATGCTAAGTGTAAAAAATATTGTAAAACAATATGCATCTCATCGTGCACTAGACGATGTGAGCCTTGAAGTAGAAAAAGGGACAATTTTTGGTCTTCTAGGGCCAAATGGCGCCGGAAAAACATCTTTAATTAGAATTATAACCCAAATTACCGCACCAGATAGTGGTGAAGTTCTGATTAATGGGCAGCGTTTAAATAGCGACCATATTTCTCAAATTGGTTACTTACCAGAAGAACGTGGCTTATATAAAAAGATGGAAATTGGCGAGCAAGTTTTATATCTATCTAAACTAAAAGGATTAAGCACAGCTGAAGCAACAAAACGCATCAAATTCTGGTTTGAAAAGCTAGAAATGAAAGACTGGTGGAGCAAAAAAGTTGAAGACCTGAGCAAGGGAATGCAACAAAAAGTTCAATTCGTAGCTACAGTTCTACATCAACCAGAATTAATTATTTTAGATGAACCATTTTCTGGCTTCGATCCTGTGAATGCAGATATTATCAAAAATGAAATTCTAGAATTAAATAAGCAAGGCGCAACTTTTATTTTCTCTACCCACAGAATGGAAAGCGTTGAAGAATTATGTGACCAA
This sequence comes from Sphingobacteriaceae bacterium, assembly GCA_019752795.1. GTDB lineage: Bacteria > Bacteroidota > Bacteroidia > Sphingobacteriales > Sphingobacteriaceae > Pedobacter. The sequence continues at coordinate 2,843 of JAIELS010000167.1, read as the reverse complement.
ATTGCACTAATAAACCGCTCAAAAAAGATACTAGATGGTAGCGTTGACGAAATTAAAGCAACTTATAGAAATAATACCTATTGGATTGAATATGAAGGAGATTATAACGTAAAAAGTGTAAATGATCTATTCGATGTGTTGCAAACTGAAAACGTAAAAGGAAAAAAGTTAATTAAAATTCAGTTACACGCTAACAAAACTGTAAATGAAGTATTATCGAATTTACTACCGCTTATTTCTATCAGTAAGTTAGATGAAGTAATACCAACAATGAACGAAATTTTTATTGACAAAGTTAAAAGACAAGATTATGAATAAGGTTTTACTCATTATACAAAGAGAATATTTATCTAGGGTTAAGAAAAAGTCATTCATTATCATGACTTTTTTAACTCCACTCCTAATTGCAGGGATTTATGGCTTAATAGGCTATTTTACTTATAAAGGTATCAAAGATACGCATGATAAAGTAGCTGTAGTTAGTATCAATAAAACGTTAACTGATAGATTAAAATCTGATGATAATATCGATTACTTATATGTTGACCAACCTTTAAATGATATTAAAAAATCACTTAAAAAAACAGATTTCGACTATGTATTATATTTACCAGAATTTAGCTTAAAAGACCCAAAAGGAATTGAATTATTTGGAGAAAAACAAGCAGGATTATCCTTAAACAGTAAAATTTCGAGAGATATTGAAGAACTTATACGTAATCAAAAACTAAAAGAATCTGGCATCGCACAAAGTGATTTAGATCAACTGAAAACTTCAGTAAACATTGACACTAAAAAAATTACGTCCGAAACAGGAAAGGAAGAAACCAGTAGTGCAGGTGCAAGTACTATTATTGCTTTTGTAGCAGGTATTTTAATGTTCATGTTTATTATGCTATATGGCGTACAAGTAATGCGTGGTGTAATCGAAGAGAAAACAAGTCGTATTATAGAAGTGATTATTTCCTCTGTAAAACCTTTTCAATTAATGATGGGAAAAATTATCGGTATTGCATTGGTTGGTTTAACGCAGTTTATATTATGGATTGTATTAACATTTACCATTACTACCATTGCAACTACAGTTTTAATGGATAAAACAGACATTAAAAAAATCACCACGAGTGCTCAAGCAAATCAAATTAAAGCCGGAGCAGATATAGCTACACAAGCCCAAGGTCCGATGGTTGATATTCAAAAAAGTTTAGCAGGGCTAGATATTAGCAAAATTGTTTTCGTATTTATCTTTTTCTTTTTGGGTGGATATCTATTTTATAGCGCTTTATATGCTGCCATAGGTTCTGCCGTAGATAGCGAAACCGAAACCCAGCAATTTATGATGCCCGTAATGATGCCGTTACTGCTAGGTTATGCTTTGTCGTTAAGTGTGGTAACTAATGACCCTTATGGAAACGTAGCATTTTGGCTTTCTATGATACCTTTCACCTCTCCTATTGCAATGGTTGTGCGTATGCCTTATGGTGTTCCAAACTGGGAATTGGCTTTATCTATGGGAATATTAATCGTAGGTTTTATAGGTACAGTTTGGATTGCGAGTAGAATTTATAGAGTAGGTATTTTAATGTATGGTAAGAAAACAACATTTAAAGAAATGTTTAAATGGTTTACTTATAAAGCTTAAAATTTAAAATCTTAAAAAATATTTTATACCATCTTGGTGAATAAAATAAACCTTTATAATAAAGGAAATTTTGTCTACTGAGGTGGTATTTTTAATTGAATTATTCGTTAATTTATAGCTATGAAAATTGCTGCAATAGATTTAGGTACAAATACCTTTCATTTAATTATTGCCAAAAAAAATGGTTCCTCTTTTCAAATAATCTATAAAACTAACGAACCTGTACGGTTAGGCGAAGATATTACTAAAGACAATTTAATTATTCCAATTGCTTTTGAACGAGGTATTAATTGTCTAAAAGAGTTTAAAAATATTTTAGAAAAGTACAATGTTGTTACCGTAAAAACCACTGCTACCTCAGGTATTCGCAGTGCCATAAATGGACAAGAATTTGTGAATGCGTCAAAATTAATAGCAGGAATAGAAATAAATATCATTGATGGTGAAGAAGAGGCACAGTTAATTTATGAAGGTGTTAAACTAAGTGGTGCCATTTCAGGAAAATCACTAATTATGGATATAGGTGGAGGTAGTACAGAATTCATTCTATGTGATGAAGAAAAGCTTATTTGGAAAAAAAGTTACAATATTGGCGCAGCTAGGCTGATGCAAAAATTTTTTAAGTCTGATCCAATAAACACTATTGATAAGAACTTAATTTTTGAACATTTAGTAAATGAGCTGAAAGAATTAAAAGTAATTTGCGATAAACATCAGCCAAAAACTTTAATCGGATCTGCAGGTGCATTTGAAACATTTACCGCAATGATTTATCCAGATTTGAACGTCGCTACAATCAACATTGCTGAGTTACCTTTATCAGCGTATAAAAAATTAGCAAGCGAACTCATCAATTCTTCTCATGAAGAAAGAACACAGATGAAAAACCTAATCCCGCTCCGCGTTGATATGATTGTAATGGCAGCTTTACAAACCAATTATATCATAGAAAATTTAGGAATTCAGGAAATTAAATTATCTACTTATGATTTAAAAATGGGTGTATTAAAAAGCTTATGCAATTAACTTAATTCTTGTAAAGCTTTATATAATTTTTCTGTTGGCAAACCCATTACATTGGTATAAGAGCCATTAATATGCTCAACTACAACTAATCCCCACCAATCTTGTATACCATAACTACCAGCTTTGTCAAAGGGTTTAAAATGATCTATGTAAAAATCTATTTCTTCTGTTGCTA
>JAIELS010000033.1 GCA_019752795.1 Sphingobacteriaceae bacterium | reverse complement strand
CGTGATTTGAAACTAATTGATCGAAAATTTTCTTTCCATTAGCTTTTGCGATGATAGAAACTTGAGCACCTCTATCTTCTTCACTTTGAGGTGTAATAATTTTAAATTGTTCTTCTCCTAATGCATTATTTACTTGATTAATAATATAAAATAAGTAACTAGTTAAAGTTTTACTTTTAGTTCTTAATTGGTTGATAAAACCTGCTTTTTCAAATAATTGCAATGATGCATGGTATAAAGCCATTGGCATAACTTGCGTACAACTCACTTGCCAACCATCTGCTCCAAGTTCTGGAATAAAGCCTTTCTCCATTTTAAAACGTTTTTCTTCTTTATAACCCCACCATCCTGCAAATCGATTTAATGAGGTATTGTTGAAATGCTTTTCATGAACAAATATGCCGCTAATTCCACCGGGACCAGCATTTTGATATTTATAAGAACACCAACAAGCAAAATCAATATCCCAATCATGTAATTGTAAAGGAACATTACCAGCAGCATGAGCTAAATCGAAGCCCACCATGGCACCAATTTCATGACCAGCTTTAGTTATTGCTGGCATATCAAACCATTGCCCAGTGAAGTAATTAACCCCTCCAAATAAGACTAAAGCGATTTCTTCTCCATTATCATGAATAGACTTGATAATATCGGCAGTTTTTAAGGTGTATTCTCCCTCTCTTGGTTTAACTTCTATAATTGCTTCAGCAGGATCATAACCATGAAAGCGAACTTGACTTTCAATTGCATATTGATCTGATGGAAAAGCACCAGCTTCCATGATTATTTTAAACTTTTTACCCTTTGGTTGATAAAAACTAACCATTAATAAATGTAAATTAATAGTTAAAGTGTTCATTGGACAAACTTCAATAGGTTTTGCGCCAACTATTGGAGCCATTAATTGCTTTAACTCTTTATGATAGAACATCCAAGGTGAATCACCATCAAACCAACCTTCAACAGCTAAGTTTTGCCAATTGTCTAATTGTTTTTTCAATACCTCTTTTGCTACTTTAGGTTGTAGTCCTAAAGAATTACCACATAAGTAGATAAACTCTTTTCCATTATGTTGCGGAAATAAATATTCATTACGCATTTCCTTTAATGGATCTCGTAAATCTAAAGTTTGTGCGAAGGGTAAATTATTCTCAAAATTCATGCTTCAATATTACAAAAAAAAGCCTAACCAAATAGGCTAGACTTTTCATTAATATGTATAAATCTAATTAAAACTTAATCTTTTCATGTTCACCTAAATCTGGTTTATCTCCTGTAACAATAGCTTTCAGCATTTGAAATGCGACGACCATCTTACTTGCACTAGCATCCCAATACTCTGCCATATTAGGGGTTACTTTAATCAAAATTAAATTAGGATCTTCAAGACCTTCGGGAAACCAAGCTTTTATAAATGGAGAGAAATAAGCTTTCTTTCTGGCTTGATCATCAACTAATTCGGCTTTACCATTTACATACATGTAAGCGTTATTTGAAGGATCACTATAACCTAAATTCACTTCATTTTCTTTCGAAATCTCTTTTGATTTTGGAGAATATTCATTTGTAAAAAACCATATACTTCCATCATCTTCAATGTTTGCAGTACCCATTGGTCTACTATGAAAACCCTCATTAGTAATGGTATTAAACATACAAGTTCTTATTTTTTCTGCCATTTCTTTAAGAATGGCTATATTTTTTTCATTTTTCATAATTGATGATTTTACTATTTAAACATCAGAAAAATGAAAAAGGTTTGAATTTAATAAAGTTTAAGCCTAGTTAGGAATTTGGTTTGCTTACATATTTATTTCCTTTGATATAAAAACGATAAGGTAATAAAGCATCATCTTCAGCGTAAGCAACACCTACCCTTGGTGATGATGTGATTTGTTCTTTCTTGTAGCTAATACCATTGTCTTCAATCCAGATCTCTTCACCCAACAAATCTTTAGCATTTAATTTTCTATCAATACCTAAAGCTTGTGCGAGTGCTCCTGGACCTGCAGTAATTCGGGATGCTAAAGTTGGCATCTTTCTACGCATCAACATAGTATCTATTCCAACTATAGGTTCTAATCCCCTTATTAAAACCGCATGTGGGCTTCCTTTAATACCAGTTACTACATTAAAAAGATGATGAATGCCATAACATAGATATACGTAAGACACCCCGCCAGCTTCATACATTATTGAAGTTCTAGGTGTAAATCTTCCACCATAGGCATGTGAAGCTTTATCTATTACACCATTATAAGCCTCCGTTTCTACAATCGTTCCACCAACGAGTTTACCTTCAATCAGCGTAAACAATTGTTTACCTAATAATTGTACAGCTATACTAACAACATCTTTCTGTTCGTAAAAAGAATAAGATAATTTAGGCATTCAATAAATTGATAATCTTATTTAAGTACTTTCCATCAACTTCATCAAAATGAGCAAGATGTTCGCTATCTACATCTAAAACCCCAATAATTTCATTTCCTTTATAAAATGGAAGTACAATTTCTGATTTCGACGCTGATGCACAAGCAATGTGACCAGGAAATTCATCGACATTTGGCACAATTATAATTTCTTTTCTTTCCCAAGAAGCACCGCATACACCTTTACCTATTTGAATACGGGTACATGCCACAGGACCTTGAAATGGACCTAATACCAGTTCATCGTTCTTAACCAAATAAAAACCTACCCAAAACCAGCCAAATTGCTCTTTTAATGCAGCTGTAACGTTAGCTAGATTGGCAATTAAATCGGTTTCCCCGAAAAGCAAAGCTTCTATTTGAGGAATTAATGATAAATACTGTTCTTCTTTTGTTCCAGTTCTGCTGATTGATAAATCTTCTGCCATGTTCTAAATAATTGAACTGTAAAGGTACAAAATGATTAAAAGAACAAAAGCTAATTGAAATAGATTAACAATAAAAAGATAAATTTTTAGCTAGAAGCTAAATTTTTCTTACCAATCAGGTGATAGACAATCAATCCGAAAAAGGGAAATAATACGACAATATTAGTCCAAATTAGTTTCTTTGTTTTAGCTTTATAAGGATATTTTGAAATTTGTATTACTGTCCAAGCACTAATGCAAATCCAAATTAAAACAACAGCATAAAGGAAAATTATTGCACCCATTTGATTTTTATCTAAACAAATATAAACAAAAACTAACATTTCATTACTATTCCACATTCAACCTTTGTTTAAACAAATTCATTAGATTTGGGAATTTACAATCATAATACACAATAACATGAATAGAAAAAACTTAGTAATTCTTACCATCATCTTAGCTGGATTAATTCAATTTGGTTCGCATTTACCAGAAGAAGGAATGTTTCCTTTAAGTGAAATACACAAAGTAGATTTAAAGACAGCAGGATTAAAGATAGAATCAAACGAAGTATATAACCCTAATGGTATCAGTTTAGTAGATGCATTGGTAAATGTTGGCGGATGTACAGGTTCATTTGTTTCTAATGATGGATTAATTATAACTAATCACCACTGTGCATTTAGCGCTGTACAACTAGCAAGCACACCAGAAAATGATTATTTAAATAATGGTTTTGTGGCTAGAGAACGTAAACAAGAACTTGAGGGTAAAGGATTAACCTGTCGAATTACTGATAGTTACGAAGATGTTTCTGATAAAGTTCTTGGGGCAGTTGCTCAGATTGAAGATCCTACTACAAGAATTCAACTAATTAATAATGCAATGAAAAACATTGCCTTAGAAGCAGAAAAAATAGACCCAACAATTAAGGCTGAAGTTTCTGAAATGTTTATCGGAAAGAGCTATGTTTTATTTAGATACAAAACTATTCTTGATGTACGTTTAGTTTATATTCCAAATCGTAAAATTGGAGAATTTGGTGGTGAAACAGATAATTGGGTTTGGCCACGACATACTGGCGATTACTCATTTATGAGAGCTTATGTAGGTAAAGATGGTAAACCTGCAAAATACGCAAAGGATAATATCCCTTACACACCCAAAAAGTTTTTAAAAGTGAACCCAAGTGGAACTACTGAAGAAGATTTTGTCTTTATTTTAGGTTATCCTGGTAAAACATTCCGTCACCGCCCTGCTCAGTTTATCGCGTATCAACAACAATTCTTGCTGCCATATACTTCAGAATTGTATGACTTTCAGAATACTACCATGGAGAACGTCGGTAAAAAAGATAAAGCAACAGCTCTTAAATTATCTACTAGAATTAAAAGAAATGCCAACGTAATGAAAAATTACAGAGGTAAATTACAAGGTATTAAAGGAATTGATTTAGTTGCACAGAAAAAACAAGAAGATATTGCATTAGCGCAATTTATTAATAATAACGTAGATGTTAAAGCAAAATACGGTAGTTTAATGAATGATATCGATATGTTGTATAAGTTGATAAATGGAGATGCTAGTCGAGATTTATGGCTATCTCAAATCTATACTTCTACTAGCTTACTGAATGTTGCTAAACAAATTAACAACTTCAAAACTGGATTAGATCGTGAACCCATAGCTCAAAAAGACGCTTTTTATGCAAATAACATAGAAAAATTAAAACAGGTACTTGCTAGTATCTACGAATCCTATGATATTGATGTTGACCGTAAAATTTTAAAGAAAATGATGGTTGATGCAGCTGTATTTCCTTCAAATCAAAGAGTAACTTCAATTGACAGAATCATCAATAAAGGAACAAATAATGAGGTATTGATTACGAATTTCATTAATGATACGTTTGATTTATCGAAATTAAAAGATGAAAACTACGTAGTAAACACCCTATTGAAGTCTAGAAAATCTATTAGTGATTATAATGATGGTCTTTTAGTATTAGAGACAGAAGTTGCAAAACAGATTGCAGATTTAAAACCAGAAAAAGACAGACGTGATGGTATTTTAAATAAGTTAATGGGTGACTATGTAAATGTTAAAGAAAAATTCTTGAAGAAAAACTTTATTCCAGATGCCAATAGCACCTTGCGATTAACTTATGGTTATGTAAGAGGTTATTCACCTGCTGACGCAACTTTCATGTCTCCTTACACCAGCATTAAAGGTATTTTAGAAAAAGGCGCTAGTGGCAATCCTGACTTCGCTTATCCAAGCATGATTAAAACATTATGGGATGCCAAAGACTTCGGCTCTTTTGCTAAAAAAGAACTTAACGATGTGCCAGTTGCTTTTTTATATAACATGGATACTACAGGTGGTAATTCTGGTTCCCCAATAATGAACGCTTATGGAGAATTAATCGGTGTAAACTTTGACCGTGCTTACGGAGCTACGATTAATGATTATGCATGGAATGAAAGTTATAGCCGCTCTATTGGTGTAGACATTCGTTATGTGTTATGGGCTGCTTCTAAAATAGATCATGCAGATTTCTTGTTAAAAGAAATGGGTGTGAATTTGTAATATAAATTAGTCCTTGTGAAAATATATTTCGCAAGGACTAATAATAATAATAAAATATAATGAGAATATTAGCTGAATTACCACATCCAGATTGCAAAATCACCTTGTTCAATATGAACCAAAAATACATTGTGAAATTTGAACAAGGACAACTTGAGCAAAGTTACAAATTATCAGAACTCGACCTATGCGGAGGTGGGGCAAATGAAATATTTCAAATGCTAGATGAAACTTTTATTGCTACTGTTGTAGAAAGATTTAAGACCATGAGAAGTGATTTTTCTAAAGCCTATCAACGTCAACAGTAATACTTAAGTAAAAACTCATAAGTGTCTGTAAAATAATATGTTATTACTTAAGTAAAAATTAAATTCTGTTTTTTAGAGCTAAAAAATACTTTTAAAGATGAATTTAATAACAAATTAGTTTATATAAAATTATATAAGTAACTGGTATACAATTAATAATGTTATTGTAAAAAATATAATTTTGTTACTTAAAAACGCCAAATATATGGGAGGTTTTAAGAATTTAGCATACAAATTAAGTAAAATACCTAATGTGATTTTAAATCCTAATTTATCATAAATTTTTAAGCTTAAAACAAAATAACTCTCTTGATGTTGTACTAAAAGTTAAATCATAAATTATGAAAAAATACGCTCTACTCCTATTTACTTTTGGAAGCCTGTTGACTTTTAGCACGAATATATTTGCTCAAAATAACACTGAAAGAACAGATAAACTATATAGCATGAGTGGCTTTGGTTTTGCTTTTCCCCTAGGTGAAACATCCGACTACTTAAAACCAAAGTTTTCCACTTCTTTAGGTTTAAATCTAGCACTTGGAAATGGAGGCTTATTTTTTTATCCTAAAGTAAGTTTACATGCCTATAGCTTTAATGAAATTACACCAGATGCTGGTTACAATTATACACTGCAAAAAGGTAGAGCAACTACTTATCTATTAAACGTAGCCTTAGGTTATCGTAAAATGGCTGGCAAATTTGCTTTTTATGGATTTGCAGGTGGTGGAGGTGGATTTGTCCTCACGCCTAGAATAAATGTAAACAGCGGTAATATGAAAGCAGAGTTATCTAATAAAACTAACACTATGGGAATGGTTGAAGTTGGAGCTGGAACAGAATACAATATTGGTGGTGCAGCTTTGTTTATGGAAGCTAGCTATATGCATGGCTTTAAAGATATTCAAAATAGAAATTTCAATAGTGCGCCCATTACAATAGGCATTAAGCCAAATTTGAGCAAACTGTTAAATAAAAAATAACTTTTAAGGCTACATTAAACAGGTAATAAGTCGATATAACAATACTTTATAGTTTCTTCTGAATTTGATGGACTTGGAAATGTTTTAAAAATTTTCTCCCCTAATAGAAATTTTATTGGCTCATTAAATATTGGTCCATCAAATACAAAAGTGTGAAACTCTCCGTTTTCACCACATGGATCAATATTTTCAGGCAAGTCATCTAAAAATGATTGATCAATAATTCTTCCACAAAAAGCTTCTAAGCCATCTTGAGCACAAACAACAATTGTTTGATATCCCAATTCAATAAATTCTTTTACCAGCGCTAAACTATCTTGCTTCCAAAGAGGAAAAATCGCTTCCATACCAATTTTAACTAATTGATTTTCTCGATACGTTTTCAAATCTTCCAAAAAAATATCACCAAAAATAGAATGACTAAGTCCTTCATTTTTTAATAACATTAAGTTTTTCTCCATCACCTTTTCATAACCCTCCATATCGGTTGTTTCAGGGAGGTTTACTTTGTATAATGGAAGTCTTAAACTATTTGCCTGTTTAATCAATAGCTCTTTTCTAACGCCATGTATTGAAACTCTATCAAAAGAATTATTTACCGTTGTCAAAAGATAGCGAACATCAAATTTACTTTCTTTTAAAATGTAATGTAGGGCTAGCGTACTGTCTTTACCTCCACTCCAATGAAATACAGCAGGAATTTTAGGCATCGGCTATTAGCTTTGTAAAAACCTCTTCCAATCCCAATTGTGCAAATTTTTCTATTTTAATAATTTTTTGATAACCATTTACTGTTGGAATTACAGGATCTACAATGTACTTTTTCACGTCTTTTCTAACATAATCAATTAAACCAGCAGCTGGATAAACTGCCAAAGACGTACCAATTACCATAAATAGATCAGCCTCTTTACACAGAAACGCAGCAGGCTCTATCATCGGTACCGCCTCTCCAAACCAGACTACGTGTGGACGTAATTGAGAGCCAAGTTCACACAATTCTCCCATCTTTATTTCATCACCAATAATAGGATAAATTAATGAAGCGTTTAAGTTAGATTGAGCATAAGTAATTATACCATGCAAATGTATAATTTGGGTCGATCCTGCCCTTTCATGTAAATCATCTATATTTTGGGTAATGATAGTAACATCAAAATATTCTTCTAGTTTAGCCAATGCTAAATGTGCAGCATTAGGTTGTGCAGCTAATATTTGAGTTCTTCTTTCATTATAAAATCGTTGTACCAATTCTGGATTTTTTATCCATGCTTCCGGAGTTGCAACATCAATTATATTGTACCCCTCCCATAAGCCGTCAGATCCCCTAAAAGTTTTCAATCCACTTTCCGCACTAATTCCAGCTCCTGTTAGCACGACTAATTTCTTTTTCATCCCTATTGATTAAAATAAAAAACCCCTCTGTAAAACTACAAAAGGGTTAGTATATCAAATGTTTATAAATTATTAATTCACAGCAGTTTCTTATGTTAAACTTAATGCTGGAAACTTAACCTTTAAAGTTTCGAAAGCAGTAAACATTAAAGCAGAATAAGCCAATGTACCATACATAAAGTTAAGTTCAAAAGGTATTGCAGCT
>JAIELS010000100.1 GCA_019752795.1 Sphingobacteriaceae bacterium | reverse complement strand
AAAATGAAGTTGGTTGATACTGCTGGTCGTATCGATAAATTTAAAACACGTTACGCTAAAAAATAATTTTAGCGAAAAAATAATATTTTTGAAAGTCTCGGGCATAAGCTCGAGACTTTTTTTATTTTTGTAGCTTATGACGATCAATTTATTTGATGATAAGGCCTGGTTGCAATTAAGACCACTTACTTATACACGACCAGTAGGCGATTTAAGGATAGGTATTTTAACCATTGCCGAGAAGTGGGCTAAATCCTTAAGTGCTGATTTTGGCTTTCAAACACAGGCTTATCTAAGCGTAAAGTACAAAGCTATCAACGCAGCTATATTTATAAATGGGTCAATCTGCCCAAATGAATATTTGCTTGAAGCTATAAATAAGCTAAAGCCTGCACAAGCATTATATTTCGCTGATTTATTAATCGCCGTGAAATTGGAGCAATCGGCTTATAATTTTGATTTTGAGTTGATTGAAGGTTTTGAAAAAATTTCGATTAGTCAACCATTTATCCATATCCAATATCCAGAAGACATTTTTAAATTTAACCACGAAGCTTTAGAAAGTGATTTCGCTTTGCTAACCAAAGGTAGAACATCAGCTACGCTCAGCACTACAAATACATTTTTAGGAGATCATATTTTTGTTGAAGAAGGAGCTACCGCAGAGTGCTCTACTTTTAACAGTTTACAAGGACCAATTTATTTAGGTAAAAATTCTCAAGTTTGGGAAGGTTGTCATATTCGTGGCTCGTTTGCTTTATGCGAAGATTCTCAAGTTAAAATGGGTGCCAAAATTTATGGTAAAACTACCATTGGTCCGTTTAGTAGAGTGGGCGGAGAAATTAATAATGCTGTAATTTGGGGTTACTCTAGTAAAGGACACGAAGGTTATTTGGGTAATGCTGTACTTGGGCAATGGTGTAATATAGGCGCAGATAGTAACAACTCTAACCTTAAAAATAATTATGCCGAAGTTAGGTTATGGGATTATGAGAAAGAAAGTTTTCGTAAAACTGGGATGCAGTTTTGTGGACTAATTATGGCAGATCATGCCAAGTGTGCCATAAATACCATGTTTAATACCGGAACTGTTGCGGGCGTAAGTGCTAATGTTTTTGGGGCAGGTTTTCCTAGAAATTTTATTCCAGATTTTGCTTGGGGTGGCACACAAGGTTTTGAAGTTTATGGCTTAAATAAGATGTTGGATACCGCCAAATTAGTTTTGGAACGTCGAAATATTGTATTAGATAAAGTTGAGGTTGAAATTTTAACCGAAGTGTTTGAAATGACAAAAGCATATAGACGTTTTTAACGAGATAAGACAGTCCGAAAGTCGGTAAAGTCGGAAAGATTAATTAGTATAATCTGTTAGCAGGTGAAATCATAGTAATCGGTGAAATCAAAATAAAGATATGAGAAGAAAAATTGTTGCAGGGAACTGGAAAATGAATTTGGATTACACCGAAGGAATATCCCTGTTTTCAGAAATTGTAAACATGGTTAGGGATGAGAAAAATGGTAATCAAATTGCTGTAATTTGTGCTCCATATATCCATTTAAATAGCTTAGTTCAATTGTCAGCTGGTGTGGTGAAAATTGGAGGACAAAATTGTAATCAAAATGAAAGCGGTGCTTTTACTGGCGAAATTTCTGCAAAAATGCTTAAATCGGTTGGCTGTGAATATGTGATTATCGGTCACTCAGAACGGAGACAGTATTTTGCAGAAACTGATGAATTGCTAGCCTCAAAAACGGTTATTGCACTTCAAAATAATTTAACGCCGTTGTTTTGTATTGGAGAGACTTTAACCGAAAGAAATGATGGCAGCTATTTTAAGGTTTTAGAGCGTCAATTAGATCATGGTGTATTTACTTTAAGTGCCGAAGATTTTTCTAAAATTGTTTTAGCTTACGAGCCTGTTTGGGCAATAGGTACAGGTTTAACAGCCTCACCAGAACAAGCTCAAGAGATACATGCTTTTATTAGAACCAAAATAGAAAACAAATACGATATAAACGTAGCTAATAATACTTCAATTTTATATGGAGGAAGTTGTAATCCAAAAAATGCGGCAGAACTATTTGCCCAAAAAGATATTGATGGTGGCTTAATTGGTGGTGCTTCCTTAAAATCTCGTGATTTTGTAGATATTGTTAAAACTTTTAATTCATAATGGAGTACAAAAAAGTAGCTTTTAATTTTAGTATCATTCAAGAATACCAACAAGATTTATTAATTGCCGAATTGGGCGATATAGGTTTTGATACATTTGAAGATACTACAAATGGTTTTGATGCCTATATATTGGCTAATCAATTTAATGAAACTTCGTTAAATGAGGTTTTAATGGGTTTTGGTGATGAATTACAATATACTTACCTGATTAGTGCTATCGAACCCGAAAATTGGAATGAGGAATGGGAAAAGAATTTTAGTCCTTTAATTATCAATGACGATTGTTATGTAAGAGCTACCTTTCATGAGAAGCAACCGCAATATCAGTATGAGATTGTAATAGATCCTAAAATGGCATTTGGTACTGGTCATCATCAAACAACAACCATGATGATGCTTTATATTTTAGAAACTGATGTTAAGGATAAGGTAGTTTTAGATATGGGTGCGGGTACTGGAATATTGGCTATTTTGGCTTCAAAAAGAGGCGCAAAAGAGCTGATCGCAATTGATAACGATGAGGTTTGTTACCGCAGTGCGATAGAGAATGCTGCGCTAAATGAAGTTGAGAATTTAACCTCACTTTGTGGAAGTAAAGAAACTATACCAGCTTTAAATTTTGATGTTATCTTAGCTAATATCAATAGAAATATTTTATTAGATCAGATTGAAAGTTATGCTAAAGTTTTAAAAAATGGTGGTAGTATATTCTTTAGTGGTTTTTATGAAACTCCTGATTTAGAAATGATTAAATCACATTGTGCAACATTTGATTTAAATTACATAGATCATAAAAAGATAGATAACTGGGTTGCAGCTAAATTTGTTAAACAGATTAGCTAAAAGAATAAGAATCGTCATATCGAACGTACCGTAACGAGGAGATATCTAATTGATAAGGCATTTCCTTTTTATATAACGTAGCAAAATTATACATTATGAGAATACATTTTATAGCTATTGGTGGAAGTGCAATGCACAATTTAGCGATTGCACTGCATAAAAAAGGATTTAAAGTTACCGGTTCTGACGATGTCATTTTTGAGCCTTCAAGTACGAGGTTGGCAAACTATGGACTTTTACCAAAGTCTTTCGGGTGGTTTGAGGAAAATATTACTGACGATTTAGATGCCGTTATTTTAGGGATGCATGCTCGTTTAGATAATCCGGAGTTACTAAAAGCACAAAAAATGGGTTTAAAAATATATTCTTATCCTGAGTATATTTACGAACAATCTAAAGATAAATTACGTGTGGTGATAGGGGGTAGTCATGGTAAAACTACCATTACCTCGATGATACTACATGTTTTAAATTACTATAAAAGAGACTTTGATTATTTAGTTGGAGCGCAGTTGGCTGGTTTTGAGACCATGGTTAAAATCACTGACTCGGCACCGGTAATTATAATTGAAGGAGACGAGTATTTAGCATCACCAATAGACCGTAGACCAAAATTTCATTTGTACCATGCAAATATTGGTGTAATAAGCGGGATAGCATGGGATCATATCAACGTTTTTCCCACATTTGTGGAATATATTTCTCAGTTTAAAAAGTTTATCGATACAATAATTCCTACTGGAAAATTAATTTATTGTAAAAATGATACAGAATTAAGAGAAATTGTCGCTAAATCTGACGCCAATATTGATAAGATTTCATATGCAATTCCAGCTCATGAAGTAAGAGATGGTATAACTTATCTTTTACCTCAAGGCACTCCATTACAAGTGTTTGGAAATCATAATTTAATGAACTTAAATGCAGCCAGATTGGTGTGTGAGGAGTTGGCTATTGATGAAGACGAATTTAACAAAGCAATTGCCAGTTTTACAGGTGCTGCAAAACGTTTAGAATTGCTAAATACCAAAAATCAAACGAGTGTATATAAAGATTTTGCGCATTCTCCATCTAAATTAAAAGCTACTATTGATGCTGTAAAGGCGCAATTTACAGATAGAGCTTTGGTTGCTTGTATAGAATTGCACACTTTTAGTAGTTTGAACAAAGAGTTTTTAGATCAGTATCGTGATACGATGAATGAGGCAGATTTTGCAGTTGTTTATATAGATGAAAAAACTTTCAAACATAAAAAGATGGATCCTCTAAATGAGTTTGATATTCAATCGTCTTTTAATGATAAAAAAATTAAATTTTTTACTGAAGCAATAGATTTGGAAAAGTATTTTAGAAGCTTGAATTTTAAAAATACTAATCTTTTATTAATGAGCTCTGGTAATTTTGGCGGTATGGATTTGGTTAAATTGGCATCAGAATTGAATGTTTAAAAAGAACAAACAAATTCTTAAACCAAATAATAATCTCATGAGTATTATCGGTACAAATATTAGACAATTGCGCCAAAAAAACGGTTGGAGTCAAGGTGAAGTTGCAAAAAGATTAAAAATCTCAATTCCTGCTTTTTCTAAAATAGAAACGGGTATTACTGATATAAATATTTCTAGATTAAATCAAATTGCTACACTTTTTGAGATTTCTACATTAGATATTATCTCTTCCGGAAATTCAAAATCCGAAAGTGTTGATTGTCAAGAAGCTAATCTTTTAAAAATTAAAGTTGCAAGCCAAGAAGAGGAGATTATGAAACTTCAAAAAAGAGTGATTGATCTTTATGAAGAAATTAGAAATAGGTAATTAAAATATTTTTCGCATTGTTAAGTGTCGCTTTCCAAAAGTTGCGCCTGTAGCTTGGTGTATAGCTATCATTTTTTCATTAAAATCTCCAACCCAAGAGAGTTCTAACTCCTCATATTGATTTTTTGGCAATACGTACTCACCAAGTTTTATAAATAAGGCTGATTCTAAACCAAGTTTCTGAAATTTTGTTTTTGTACCCATTACAATAGCTCGCATTCTT
Source organism: Sphingobacteriaceae bacterium (assembly GCA_019752795.1). Classification (GTDB taxonomy): domain Bacteria; phylum Bacteroidota; class Bacteroidia; order Sphingobacteriales; family Sphingobacteriaceae; genus Pedobacter. The sequence goes on along the minus strand of JAIELS010000100.1, from coordinate 3,283 downwards.
TTAACGCCAATCCAACGTTTGTAAGCAAATTTTAACTTTTCTATTAAACCAAGCTGTCCGTTTAAATCCTTTATCATTTGGTTAGCATCTGGTATAATTACAACAAATGAAGCTGGTTCTCCGTTTGCGTAAGCAAACCAAATTAACTTTTCATCCATGATTACCTCCATTTGTTTAAAACTCTCTGTTAAAGTTTCTTTTTTAATAGGAACAAAGTTTTCAAAGTCTTGCCAACCATCGTTATAGATTTCCATTAAATCATTAATGTACTTTTCAGCATTTTTTTTGCTAAAGTGTTCAAAAGTATAATCTGATTTAGCTGCCACCCAATTTGCAATTTTTGTAAATCTAGCAGGGAATGGGATGGTTAGATTGATGTGGTTTGTTAATTGTTCATAAGCTGTTTCAAAGCCGTAATCTGTGAAAAATTGGTGATAGTATGGTAAATGATAATTCATTCCATAAGATGATGGGGTAAAACCTTCTACCAATAAACCCCAAAAAGTATCGTTTTCGCCAAAATTAATTGGCCCTTCCATGGCTTTCATTTCATGCTCTTGAAGCCATTTTTTTGCAGTATCAAATAATAAAAATGCTGCTTCTTTATCATTTATACATTCAAAAAAACCCATTCCACCAGTTGGTTGCTCGTAATTAAATGCTTTTTTTTCGTTAATAAATGCTGCTACACGACCAATAGTGTTATTGGTGTTGTCTTTTAAAATCCATCTCACACATTTTCCATGTTTAAAAAAAGGATTCCTACTGGGATCAAATACCTTTTCAATATCTTGATCTAGAGGTCTAATAAATGATTCATCATATTTATAAATCGAGTTTACGACATTTAAAAATTCTTTTGCAGTTTTACTGTCATTTACAATTATAACTTTCATCTAATAGCGTTTTTTTTAAATTAAAAAGCACCCTTAATAGGATGCTTTTTAATATTTTAATATAATAATTTTCAATTAGTAAGTGTCGTCATCATCATCGTCATCAAAATCATTAAAGGTATCTAAATCATCTAATGGCGCATCAAAGTCGTCTTCGTCTTCGTTTAAAATTTCTAGCTCTTCAATATCATCATCATCTTCTTCTGATTCTTTTTTACTAGTAATAGGTTTGCTAACTGGGTCTTTCGGCGTTGTTTTTTTCGGCGTTTTCATGACACAAAAAATTGTTAATTAATAGAAAAATTTAAACGATACTCTAAAATACAAAAAATCTCATTAATTAAAAAGAAACATGTTTTTAGATTTTTAATTAATTCAAAAATAATATAAAAAAGACTTTTTATGCTATTTTTTTTAAAATTTTCTAACGCTGAAATGCAGTCAGTTATCTTAAATTTTATTTTTTTTGTATTTATTGCAAAGAGTAAAGAGCAAAAAAAAGCGTCTCAATTTTTTTGGGACGCTTTTAACACACAAATGAAACCTGAATTGAGATATAGTTTTAGGTTAGGTTAAAAAATATCTTTTGTCAATCCTATAAGAACGTTTTTTAACAAACAAAATTTGTTTGTTGAATATCTTATAACAAGTTTAATGCTATTTAAGTTATATCTTGATAATACTTAGTAATCGGTATAAATAATTGAGTGAACGGTAATTTTTAACTTAAAGGGACTAAAATAGTAACAGTTGTGCCACTTATTCCATTCTGTTCTATGAAAAGTTGTACAGGTTTTGCTTCAATTCTGTTCAAAAGATTTATTCTCTCGTGTGTTAAATCCATTCCTTTACTTTGATGATTACTCTTTTTATCTGCTAAAGAGTTCTTTATTCCAATACCATTGTCTATAATTTTTATACTTAGATAATCTTCGTTTTCTTTTGTAATGTTAAGCGCTACATCACCACCTTCTTCTTTCGGCATTATGCCATGCCAAATTGCATTTTCTATATAGGGTTGTAATATCATAGAAGGAATAAAAATCTCTTCTGTATCAATTTGTTTATCGATGTTGATACTATAGTTAAATTTTTCTCCAAATCGATATTTTTCTAAACTCAGATAAAGATTCAAATATTCAATCTCTTCTTCAAGGTTAATATAGCTTTTTGTGCATATTTCTAAATTCTTACGTATAAGTTTTGCGAAACCAGTTAGCACTTTATTAGCTGAAGACGTATTTTTTGTATTGATATAATGCTGTATAGAATTCATCACATTGAAAACAAAATGTGGGTTCATCATTGCTTGTAAAGCTTGTAGCTCTAGCATTAATATTTTATTTTTTAATAAAAGTTGTTCTTGTTCTTTATTTTTTTGTCTTTTAGTGATGCGAACAGTAATAAAATATAAGAGGTAAGCGCCAAATATTAATAGGAGAATATTAAAAGTCCATGTTTGCCAAAACTGTTTTTTAATTGCAAAATTAATTTTAGCAGGTTGGCTCCATTCACTATCTTGACTTTTAGCACTTACTTCGAAAACATAATCTCCAGGCTCTAAAGAAGATAATTCAACCCGTCTGTTCTTCGTTTCAGACCAACTTGCATCACCTCTTAATCTGTATCTATATAGGATTTTTCTGTTTTTAAAATCAATAGCGCTATAATTAAAAGTAATATTGTGCTGGCCAGGGTTTAATATAAAACTAGATGAAGTAAGATCAATAAATTCTTTGTTGTTGGTTACTGAAGAAATATAAGTTTTTGGTGCTTTAGTTTGCAAAGCTTCCTGATGATGGGCAAAGTAAACTAAACCGTTATTGGTAGCAAAATAAGCTGTATCAGCATCAATATAAAGATCATTTAAATCATCTGATAACAAATCATTAGCGTAATCAAATGTATTTACTTTTAGCTTATTTTGTTTAAAAGATATTCTGTTGATACCAGTTCCACTAATAGCCCATAAATAATCATCCTTTACAAATAGTTTATTAATAATGTTGTTATTTAATCCTCCATTTTTGGTAATGTGATCTATTACCTTTCCTTTTTTAACAATCAAAATTCCGTAACCATCAGTAGCCATTGCTAAATTACCATCAGATAGTTGTTGTATATCATTAATTCTTTTGGTTAAAAGTTCATCATTTTTGTAAAATTTACTAAGCTTATTACGCCCAAATTCTGATACACCATTTAAGTTAGAAAACCATAAGTTTTGATGGCTATCGTAAAAAACTCTATAAGAGCGATCTTTAAAATAATCTTGCTTTTCTTTGTAGTTCGATGATGTAAATTCAAGTTTATTTAGTCTATCATTTACAATTACTACGCCTGAAGATAAAGCAATTGCTAATTTTTGAGTACTATCTACACTAAAA
>JAIELS010000071.1 GCA_019752795.1 Sphingobacteriaceae bacterium | reverse complement strand
CCTCTACCTTCCACCTACTATAGGGTTTAGCCAATCATCAACCTTGTCATATAACAATTGATAAAAACTACGCCTGGTAACCGTGAAGTTGGCCCTAAAGGTCATTCCTTTTTTTATGTTGCCCTTGTAACCGTTTTTTAGTTGCAAATAGCTTTTATTTAACTGGCATTTTACCTTAAAATAAGGTGTTTGGTCTTGTATAATAATATCATCAGCTATATCTATTACTTTGCCCATTAACATGCCCCATTGGTTGTAATTAAATGCGTCTATTTGAAACCGAACCTCTTGTTCTTTTTTAATTAAACCAATATCTGCAGGTTTAACATAACAGTAAGCTATTAAACCACTGTCTGGACTAATTTCGCCTATTTTTTGATTGGCATAAACATAAGTGCCAGCCCGCAAACCTGTTAAATTTTGTAGTGAGCCTGCAATTGGCGCTTTTAATTCGAACTGCTTTTTTTGTTCGTTTAATTGTGCTTTTTGGTTTTGTACATCTCTTAGCTCGTTGCGGTATTGGTTGGCTTCTGTTTGCCATTGGCTTTTGTATTTTTTAGCCACCATTTTTTGCTCGCTAATTGCTTGCTCATAATTAAATTTATACTGCTCGTACTCTGCCTGTGTAACTGCTTTTTTATTATACAATATTTGGTACCGCTGATAAATCCGCTCTGCTTGTATAGTTGCATTTGTAGCGTTTTGCATTTGCTCTTGGTATTGTTGCAGACTAGCTTGGTATAAACTAGTTTTTAAAAATAAATTGTCATGCTGAGCTTGTCGAAGTATCTCTTTTGGCTGCCCAACCAGCTTTATCAGTTGTTGTGCATCTTGCAACTGCTGTTGCAATTGGCTTGTATGGTTATTTAACAAACCATTTTGTTGGTTGGGCAATGCGGCATCTATTACCAACAACGTTAAACCTTTTTGCACTTTTTGGTTGTCTTTTAAATTTATGCTAACCAAACGCCCATTAGCTGGCGCCAACAGCTCTGTTTTTTCTATACTACTTTGCATTATGCCCTGCCCTTTTACGCTTACAGTAGTATATAAAAAAGGTAAACTTGCTATGGCAACCAATACCGCTAGTAGGGTTATAGTGTAAATAAGTTGTGAGCGGGTTCGGGTTTGGTGCAGATAGACTAAACCTGTATTTTTTAATGATTCTACGATGAAAGACATATCGTTTATTGGTTTATAAGCACAAAATATGTATTTATGCTAACGGAGGTTGGTAATCAACCGAAAAACCCACCCAATTCCATAACCTAAATAATAAGATAATCTGATGTTGAAAATCCAGCAGATAATCAATACCAATATTGAACTAATTATTAAAATTCTTTTTTTGTTAGACATAACACTTGATTTCCTAGATTTTGCAAAAGTATTCGCGAGTTTACAGTTTAGTCGTTAATGGTTTGAGGGAAATTTTAGAAAATCTATTGGCACTATCCTTAAATAAAGAGTGCAAAAAAATTATAACTTGCGTGAATAACGACTACCAAAATAAATGCATATTTATTGTTATTATCTTTATAGGTAAGATACATACAATTAAAAACAAGCCCTGCGCAAAACGCCATACATATATAAATTACATTAAAATTATGACTAAGTGCAAAAATCAATGAAGGTATTACAATTCTTAAAAAGATATTTTTGACTTTTATCTTATTCATAATCAAATTCGGTAAACTCTGAAATACATATGTTTCCACGATCGGAGTTAATATAACTCCAATAGCTATCCTAAATGCCATGCTCTCATTCTGTATCGGATTTTGATGCATTCCCGAGAAATAGAAAAACTCAATAGTACTAAATACAGTACTATTCAACAAAAGCAAAACTAAGCAGAACAAAAAGAAAAAAATAGAACGGAAATTGTTATTTAGTATAATCAATATTACCTTAAGTTATAAAAAATAATCTAAGTAAGATATGAGGTTTTCCCATATCTTACAAGAAATCTAAAAAAATTAATTTGATCTAGAGATACCAACACCCGCCCAAGAGGCAAGCCCAATAAATTTGCCGACATAATAGCCTGCATAATAAAATACACTTTTAGGTTGCTCTGCCATACCACCATTTATTTGTTGCATTTCATTCGTTGATAAGACGTTTAGTGAAATGTCTAATTTCTGTAGTCTTTTATTTTTCATATAAATTTTCTCTTAATTTAGTTATTTACTTTGCGCCATCTTTAAATCCATCTACTATACCATGAGCTATATCTGATACCCAACCTCCCACTGTACCCGCCAGCTCTTTTAATGCATTAAGAGGGCCAAGTATAATCCCACCTCCATCAATCTCTCTCATTTCTCTAGCATCCAATTCCAGAACACCAAAATTTTGTAATTCTAATCTTTTCATAGTTTTAAAATTTAAAATTGCACCTACTCTCTTTAAGATTTTCGGCAAGCTCTTGCTGTTGGCCTAACATTAAACCAAATATATAGGGGGTTTCAGAGAAAAAATTAAAAACTACCCATCATTTTTTGATAGGTAAATAAATAGGATAATCCAATTTATTTACAACGATAAATTAATTTCTCAATAGTTAACACAACGCTGTAATCTCAACAATTAATTGCGATAAGATTTAAATAATTTACCTAAGGTTAAATTATTTTTAAACCATTTTTTCAAATAAATTATTAAAACATGAAAATGGTTACAAAAACAATAGATAAAGTCGCAAAAACGAATGTTTTTAGTATAAAAATTGTTGCTTTAAATTAGCCAAAAAATTATAACTCGCTTGTTTTTACTAATTTAGTGCTTAACCTCTTATGAAAAAAGCAACCGGAAAAGTAATTAAAGCATTTAGGAAACACCTAAATTATACACAAGAATTTGTAGCAAACGAAATAAATATTACCACACAAGCTTTAGCGAGGATAGAGAACGGAATAGCGGGTGCTGATATGGATAAGCTACATCAACTCGCTAAATTATTTAGAATTAGAAATGGTCAAATTTTAGATTTGGCAACAGAAATTTTTGAAACCAAAGATGATAGTTGGTTAGAAAAAGCAATACAGCATATAAGGAATAAACCTGATGATGAGCCAATATAACTGGAGTGACAGAATAGAATTTAAGATAAAGGAATAACGCTAATCTTACTTCTTATCTACAGGAGGATTTTTAATTGATTTAACCAATTGAATTTTAACATAAATAAATGCTACAAATGTTGCTCCAAAGAAAGCCACAACTAATGGACTATTGTTATTATAAGACCATATCATCCCAAAAACAGACAATATAATACCTAGATTAAAAAGAACATTAAGAAGTATTTTTTTGCCCATAGGATCAGTATTTAAGGATTTTAAGATTTGCAAGAGCGAAGTTAATTAACAAAAGTTCCTGATAATTTCCATCCTGAAAAGTGCAGAATTTACAGGATTAAACATGCAAATTTTCCACGCTCTAGCAATGACGAAAAAAGGTTAATAAACTTGCATATTTGGGTCAAAAGCTTCTTGCCAAGCTAAAATACCACCTTTTAAATTGTGCAAATTATCAAAACCGTGTAATTGCTCTAATTGCATTACCGCAGCTGCACTTCTTTTGCCACTACGACATTGAATAATTACGGGTTTATCTGGATTGGGTTTGGTTGAGGGTGAGGGATTGTTTTTGTAGAGATGAAAGACTAATTTTCTTATCTACAGATGGTTGATGAATAGATTTTAACATAAACAAAAAAGCGGCAAATAAAAATTTGCCGCTTTTTTGTTAGGTAGTTTTAAGATTTTTGATTTATTTAGACCAAAATACTCCTTTGTACCATCCTGATTTTCCTTTAACAAGCCAGTATTCAATATTCACCCATCCGCCATTTGTTTCTTTTAATTCTTTAACTGTTAATTCTTCAAGTTGTGTAAATTCGTTTAAATTTTTCATAGTTATAAGTTTTAAGTTATCCTACTCTTTAAGGTTTTCGGCTCCCCTATTAAGCTCTAAATTAATTTTATTCACTCTCTAAAAAAAGTAGTGAATTATTTATTTTTGAGAAAAATCCAGCGTTTATTTCTTGTATTTCTTGCTCAGATAATAATTTAAAATCTAAATTAATATGTACTTCAAATTTTTGCGTATAGAAATAGCTTCTTGATTTTCGTGAGTAATTAATTGGGGCTCCTAATAATTTTAATTCATCTATAAACACATATAATCTAGATGGCGAAATGTGTAATGTTTTAGATAAATCTTCAGGAGAACCAGTATTAGATTCTTTAATTAATTTGTGAATTAACATTATCCTATCAATATATTCGAATAGCTTCATAAGTATTTAGTTTAAAAGAATACTATAAATTAACTTGTTGTTTCCATAAGTTGGCGTAGTATTTATTGATTGTAATCAATTCATTATGATTACCTTCTTCTACAACCTTACCCTCATTTAGCACAATAATTTTATCAGCTTTGCGTATAGTACTTAAACGATGTGCAATAATTATTATCGTTTTTTGTTGTGCCAATAAAAGCGCTATAGTTCGTTGTACATATTGCTCTGAAGCAGAATCTAAGGAAGACGTTGCCTCATCCAAAATCAAAATTTCAGGGTTACGGTAAAATGCCCTAGCAATTGCTATACGCTGTCGTTGTCCGCCAGAAAGTGAGGTTCCATTTTCTCCTAAATCAGTTTGGAAACCTGCGGGTAAACTTTCTATAAAGTTAAGGATACCTAAGTTAGAACAGATATCTATGATACGTTGCAGATCTGGCTCGTAATCACCAATAGCAATGTTATCTATAATGTTGCCTGCAAAAAGATCAATTTGTTGCGGCACAACACTTAACAAGTTCCTTAAGGAGGAATTGTTAAGGTAATTTATAGAATATTTGCCAATAAAAATATTACCCTTTTGTATTGGATAAATATTTTGCAATAATGCCATTAAAGTACTCTTACCAGAACCACTTTCGCCAACTATAGCAGTAAATTTACCTGCTGTAATATTTAAGTTTAAATCATCAAAAACATTAACTCTAGTCCCATATCTAAAAGCAACATTTTCAAATCTTATATCTCCAATTATTTCTCTGGTTAATTCAACATTTCTTGTTTCATTTTCAATCTCTAAATCCATAATTTCAAAAAGCCTGTCTGCTGCAATTACCGCATCTTGAATTGACTTATTTGCACTAATTAAAGATGCTGCCGGACCAGTAAAATATCCAATTAATGTGTAAAAAGAGAAAAGCTCTCCTGGCGTAATTTGATTATCTAATACGTATCCTGCACCAACCCATAATAATATGATGGTAAGCAGATGCGCAATTAATTCCGTAGATGCTCCAGAAAAGACCGAGTTTAATCCAGATTTATAAACCGTACGTAATAATTTAATGAAAGATGCATCTGTTTTATTATTTGCGTGCTCTTCTAATCCAAACCTTTTAATTGTACCCACCGAATTTAAACTTTCTACCAATTGGGCTTCTATTTCGGCCCTTTCTTCCATTACCTTACGTTGTACTTTTTTGTTCAGCGAATTGGTAATAAAAAAAACGACAGCATACAACGGTATTACGGTTAACATTAATAATGCTAATTTCCAGTAGTAGGTAAACATTAATACAAATGAAAAAATTACAATAAATATGTTTACCGCTAGGCTGATAGATACATCATTAATAAATATTCTAATTTTTACAGCATCATTCACTCTGGATATTATTTCGCCCACACGCATGGTATCAAAAAATTGTTGTGGTAGTTTTAGTAAGTGTTTGTAATAGCCTAAAATTAAACGAGCATCAATCTGTTGCCCAGTCCTCATAGTGAAAATAGTTTTAGTTGTGCCTATAAATAGCTGTAAAAGTATAATGGCAATCATTATCATACTCATTAAGTTGAGTAAGTTTCTATTGCCATTTACCAAAACATTGTCTGTAATTTTTTGTACAAAAATAGAAGTGCACAAACCAAGTAAAGTATAAATAAAAGCGCCAAACAATGCCTGTATTACTATACTTTTGTGTGGCTTTAATAATTGCCAAAAGCGTTGCAGTGGTCTTACTTTTTCATTCCTTTTAACAAAGTTGTCATTTGGCAAAAGCAATAACAATACTCCTGTCCATTCTTCGATAAACTCTTCAATACTTTTTTTATGCATCCTTCCATCTGCAGGATCCATTATTTGAATGTAATTCTCTGTTACTTTATAAATTACAACATAGTGATGCAACTGTTGCTTAACAAGAACATGGGCAATAGCTGGTAGTGGAATTTTACTTAGACTATCTAAAGTCCCCTTAACGCCTTTTGATTCAAAGCCCAATTTATCGGCGGCCTCAATTAAGCCTAAAATATTGGTTCCTTTTTTATCGGTACTAGCCAACTGCCTAATTTTAGCAACAGGAAGATTTAATTTATAATTTCCTGCTATTGAAGCTAAACAAGCTGCTCCACAATCTGTTATATCTCTTTGTTTTATTAACATAGTAGAATAATAGTTAGGTGGGATGACCTATTTAACGAATCTATAATCACTGGGGTTTAACCAATTATCAATCTTATTATTATAAAGTAATTGATATAAAGAACGTTTAGTAATTATTCGGGATGACCTTAATGAATTTTATGACAGGTTTGGGTTTAGCCAATCATCTGCCTTATCGTAAAGTAATTGATATAAAGAACGCTTTGAAATAGTAAAGTTTGCTCTAAAACTCATTCCTTTTTTAACATATCCTTTGTAGCCATTTTTTAACTGAAGAAAATTTTTATCAAGCTTACATTTGACTTTAAAATACGGCACTTGTTGAACCATTACAATATCATTACTAATGTCTGTAACCTTACCTATTAGAACTCCCCATTGGTTATAATTAAAAGTTTCTATTTGAAATTTAGCTTCTTGACCTTTTCTAATCAAACCTATATCGGAAGGTTTAACATAACAAAATGCTAATAATGCAGTATCGGGACTTATTTCTCCAATTTTTTGGTTGACATATACTAAAGAGCCAACTTGCACACCGGTTAAATTTTGTATGGAGCCAGCTGTTGGTGAGTTTAAAGTGTATAATTTTTCTTGCTCTACTAATTGTATCTTTTGATTTTGCAAATCTTTTAGCCCATTTCGATATTGATTAAGTTCCGTTTGCCATTGAGTTCTATATCTTCTGGTTACCATTAACCATTCTGAGTAAGCTTGTTCGTAATTAAACTTATATTGCTCGTATTCGGCCTGAGTTACTACCTTTTTAGTATAAAGAATTTCGTATCTTTTATATACTTTTAAAGCTTGTTCCTTTGCATTAGCCGCGTTTTGATTTTGCTCTCTAAACTGTTGCCAACTCGCAGCATAGAGGCCTGTTTGTAAAGCTCCATTCTCAACTCCTCTCTCTAAAGCATTAATTACATATTTTGCATCTTTTTGTAGCCTTAGTAACTCTTTAAAACGCATTCCTAAAACATTACTTTGTTCCTTGGGCAAAGTAGCATCTATACTTAACAAAACAGCTCCAATTTCTACTTTTTGGTTGTCTTTTAAATTGAAGTCTTTAATTCTGCCGTTAATTGGTGCAATAATTTCTGTTTTTTCTAAATTACTTTGCAGTACTCCGTTACTATTAATGCTAATATTAATGTAAATAAAAGGTAATGAGCTTACCATGAACGCAATTGCAATCAAGGTAACACTATAAATAATTTGGCTTCGGATACGAGTTTGATGTAGAAATAATATACCAGAATTGGGCAAAGAACTTTCGTTTAAAATGGCCATAGATTGATAATAAAATAAGAGAAAAACGGGCACTATTAAAGTAAGTTATACACCGTTATTCTTAAAAATTTTAAGCAAACTTTAGCAGTTTGTTAAACTAAATATATAACTTGTTTTTAAAGAAAACAAAAAATTTGAACCAAAAACAATAGAATTTTTTAGAATAAAAATGACTTATTTACTGAGTTAAATTATTTTCTTTAGGGATAAAGAAATTCTACAAATAAGATATTATATTAAATAGATATTTAAATTTTTCATCCTAAAGAAATAGTGTCCAAAAAAAATTAATCTATTTCAAATGTTTAAAAATTTATAAATTATATCCCAGTATTTATAAAAAATAAATATCCAAACCTATTTAAATAGCACCTAAATCAGAGAGTAGAAGATTAGGCATATGTGTTGAAACCTGTTGATTTGAGGTACGTTGAAGAAACTGAAATACCCAACTTTAAGTGTTACAAGAATATCAAATACCTGGAAATGGAATAAAGTATAAGTCCTTAAAAAATAATCAACCCTTACTTCTTATCTACAGGAGGATTTTTAATTGATTTAACCAATTGAATTTTAACATAAATAAATGCTACAAATGTT
>JAIELS010000168.1 GCA_019752795.1 Sphingobacteriaceae bacterium | reverse complement strand
TTGGATGAAAATGATTCTGATCCATTAAAATTAAGCACTAAATCTGCAGGTATGGTTTTTATACTTAAAAACATAACCAAATTTAAGGAGTTAGACGAAGCGAAAACCAATTTCATAGCAACCGTATCTCATGAGTTGAAAACACCACTCTCGTCAATTAAAATGAGCTTAAAGTTGTTAGCTGATGATAGAGTTGGGGAAATGAATGAAGAGCAAATCCAATTAGTAAATCATATTAAAGAAGACAGTGAAAGGTTGCTGAAAATTACTAGCGAATTGTTAGACTTAGCTCAAGTTGAAACTGGAAATTTACAATTAAATTTCGTTAAAACTGATCCGTTAGAAATTGTAAATTTTGCATTAGATGCAGTTCGTTTCCAGGCCGAACAAAAAGAAATACAATTGGAATTAATTTGTAAAAATAATTTGCCTTTTATTAATGCTGACGTACAAAAAACTGCTTGGGTTTTAGTTAATTTTCTCTCAAACGCTTTAAGATATAGTGCTTCAAAATCTAAGTTAATAGTAGAGGTAATACCGCAAGAAAATCAATTAGTCTTTTCTGTAAAAGACTTCGGGAAAGGGATAGAAGAAAAATATCAAAAAAGATTATTTGATCGTTATTATCAAGTACCAACAGACGGACAAAACAAATCTGGCTCTGGTTTGGGCTTAGCCATCTCGAAAGACTTTATTGAGGCGCAAAACGGGAAAATTTGGGTAGAAAGTGCTATAGGAGAAGGAAGTAAATTCAGTTTTTCAATGCCAATAATTTAGTTAAAACAAAATTACTTGTGTAAAAATGAATGCTAAATAGTTATAATTTTTATCGGATTAGAAAGTATTTTGTGGATTGGGCATTTATCTGCAATCATCAATAATTTTTTAATTTGTTCGTCTGTAAGTTCACCTTTAAATTCAATTTTTCTTGAGATAGTTGTACCCTCATAAGATTCATCTTTTTCATCGATAGCTAAATTAACTACAATACTTTCTAAAGGCATTTCCTTTCTATCAGCATACATTCTTATCGTTATAGCAGTGCAACTTCCTAAGCTTGCTAGCAATAATGCATTTGGTGTCATTCCCTCGTCGGTGCCACCTAATTCAGCAGGTTCATCGGCGTATATTAAATGCCCACCAGCAAATATTTTAGTTTTATACTTTGATTGATCTAATTCTGTAACGGCCGTGATTAATGTACTACTCATAATTGTATAATATTCTCTAAATTTACAATAAACATCTCATAAAATGGAAGAACAAAATGAAGCGCAAAAACGGTTATCTAATTTTCAAACCCTAATAGGTAAAGAAATTATAAATTCACCTTCTCATTTTATGAATTGGTTAAGACCTACTTTGATTAGTGCAGAGCGAGGTGAATTACATTGTAGCTATGTAATTAGAAAGGAAATGACCAATCCGTATGGGATTTTACATGGAGGAATTACTGCCGGTATTATTGATGATTTAATTGGGGCAACGGTTTTTATGTTGGGCTCTAATTCTCAATATACAACAGTAAATAATAATATCGATTATTTTGCTTCTGCAGTAGAAGGGGATATAGTTACAGCAAAAACCTCTGTTGTAAAACAGGGTCGCACAATTATTAATTTACAGTGTGAAGTTTTTCTGCCTTCAAAAAATCGTTTAATAGCAAAAGGATATTCTAATATGCTAAATGTTGGATAATTAAACCGTATTATTTATCATAAATTAACATTGGTAAAACATTCATTATTTAAGTTTGTTATTAAATAAACTTATAAATGAAATGGCCATGCTAAAAGATTATTTAACAATAAATTTAGATTTGAATGGTAAAATTATCAAAGGATTTTGTATGAAAATTCAAGATGATTATCATTTAACTTATGCTGTTATCTTAGAAGGGTGCCATTCTTTTTGTTTATGGTTAGATGAAAAAAACTCTAAATGGTGTACATGTAAGTTTGGTAACCTAGATTCTAACATCTTGGATCACATTATAATTAAATTAACAGTACAGTAATAACTTTTAAACCTTCTTTTTTTAAATATCGATTTTCGGCTATTTAAACTCATTATAAATAGCCTGATTTGTAGTTTTTTAGTGAATGATTTTTTGTAATTTTCATGAACTTAAATTTAATACAAATCTTATGAACAGAAAATTTATCCTCTCTCTATTTGGATTATTACTGTTTGCAACATTTTCTTACGCCCAAAAAATGATAAAGGGTAAAGTAATTGATGCTGCAAATAGTAGTGGAATTCCAGGTGTAAGTGTAATGCTTAAAGGTGCAAATGGTGTGGGTGCCAGTACACAACCTGATGGAACTTATACCATTAACGTACCAAATACAGGTACAACTTTAGTCTTTTCTTATTTAGGCTACATTACTAAAGAAGTAATTATTGGTAACAATAAAGAAATTAATGTAACCCTAAGCGAAGATACTCAGACATTAGAAGGTGTTGTAGTTACCGCTTTAGGAATTAAGCGTAGCGAAAAATCTGTTGGTTACGCTACACAACAATTAGATGGTGATAAGTTAACCTTAACTAAAGAACAGAACGTAATTGGTTCTTTAGCTGGTAAAATTGCTGGTGTTCAAGTTACTGGTTCTTCTGGTGCGAGTATGGGAGGTACACAAAAAATTAAAATTAGAAGTGTAAACTCTGTAAATGGCGGCGGACAGGCTTTAATGGTAGTAGATGGTACACCAATTGCACAAAGTAATTTTGGTGGTACTGAAAACGGTGTAGATTATGGTAATGTTTCTCAAGATATTAACCCAGAAGATATACAAAGCGTAAGTGTTTTAAAAGGCCCCGCTGCTTCTGCTTTATATGGTATTAGAGGACAATATGGTGTAATTTTAATTACTACTAAAAAAGGATCTAAAGGTGCTAAGAAGGTTGATATTAGTGTTAACTCAGCTTATTCTATAGAAAAAGTTGGTAATTTCTTAGAACTTCAGAATGTTTACGGTGTTGGTAATAATCAAACTTTTTTAACCTTAACTGGTGGTCAGAAATATGTAAATGGAAATGATGAGAGTTGGGGACCAAAAATGGATGGAACTCCAGTAAGAATGTTTTACAGTTTTTATCCTCAGGATCCAGAATTTGGACAATTAACACCATTTGTTCCACAACCAAACAACATTAAAGATTTTTATGAAACTGGTCAAAATATAAATAATGGAATTTCCATAAGCGGTGGAAATGACAATGTAGATTATAGATTGAGCTATAATAATGCATATATTAACGGTGTAATACCAAATACTTGGCTAAAACGTAACAACTTGAGCCTAAGTTCTTCGTTAAAAGTAACTGAAAAATTAAGTGTTGGTGCCAATGTAAACTATGCAAACAACAGCGGTCAGCGTCCAACTCAGGGTTATCAGGGCTCTTATACAGGCGCAACTCAATGGTTTCAGCGTAATATTGATATCAATCGTTTAAGAAATTATAAATATGCTGATGGAACAATATTAAATTGGAATGTTAATCCGAATACTACAACAGGGATTATTACAAATAATAAACCAAGTGATTGGAACAACCCTTTTTTTGATGCCTATGAAGTGTTAAACAATGATAAACGTGATCGTTTATTTGGAGATGTGAACATGTCATATCAAGTATTGCCAGAACTTAAATTAAGTGGGTTTGTACGTTCTGATATGTTTATTCAAAATATTACACACAAAGAACCTCTTGGTGGTCGCTTAGTAGATAGTTACCAAGTTGGTAAATATCAAAATAAAGAAAATAATTACGAGTTTTTAGGACAGTATAACAAAGTCTTTAATGATTTATCAGTAAATCTTAACTTAGGAGCTAACTTATATACTGTAAATTATTCTCAACAATATCAAGCTACTGTTGGTGGTTTATCTAGTCCAGGATGGTATTCTGCAGCTGCTTCTATTGATAGACCTACAAGCTCTTCATTTATTAGAGAAAAACAAGTAAGAAGTATGTATGCTATGGGTTCTTTTGGTTATAAAGACACTTATTTTATAGATGCATCTATCCGTAATGACGTTTCTTCTGCATTGCCAGATAATAATAATTCTTATTGGTATCCTTCAGTTTCTGGAAGTTTTGTGTTTAGTGAATTGGTTAAGTGGAAAGCTTTATCTTTCGGTAAATTAAGAGCTAGTTATGCAATTGCAGGTTCAGATTTAAGTCCTTATCAAACTACGTTTACTTATGGTGCAGGAGCCAATTATCCTTCTACTGCCGGAGCAATTAACACTTTATTGGTTCCAGATAAGTTAAAAAACCCTAACATTAAACCATCATTTGCTAATTCGTTTGAAGTAGGTGTTGATTTAAAATTCTTAAAAAATCGTTTAGGAGCTGAATTCACTTACTATAACCAAGAGAATAAAGATCAAATTATAGATTTATCAGTTTCTGGTGCTAGTGGTTTTGATCAAACCGTAATTAATGCAGGATTAATACAAAATAAAGGTATAGAATTATCATTAAATGGTAGACCGGTACAATCTAAACTATTTACATGGGATGCAACTTTAAACTTTGCTCGTAATAAGAACAAAATTGTTGAATTATATCCAGGAATTAATGTACTTCAAAATGATGTAAATACTTATTCAAGTCAAAACATTTATTTAAACTCTACAGTAGGGCAATCATTTGGTAATTTAATTGGCCCTGGATATAAAATAGATGCAGCAACTGGTAAAGTCTTGTTAGGAGCAGATAACATGCCGTTATTTGATACAGCAAAAGATTTTGGAAGTGTATTACCTGATTTTACTGGAGGTTTACAAAACACATTTAAAATTTGGAAATTCGATTTAGGTGCAATGATAGATTTCCAAAAAGGTGGTCAGTTTATGAGTTGGACTAAAATGCTAGCAGCAAAATCTGGACAATCTGCAGAAACTGCGGCAATAAACGATAAAGGTTTTAATGTTCGTGAACCAATAGCAACAGGTGGTGGTGTTAAAGTAAACGGTATTTCTCAGGCAACTGGACAAGAAGTAACTGCTTATGTTGATGCAAGAACTTATTATAGAACAAATTTAGGTACACGTATTTATGATGAATGGATTTATAGTGGATCTTATATCAAATTAAGAGAAGTGAGCTTGGGTTATAATTTCGAAGCAAAACTTTTAACCAAAACTCCATTCAGAACTGCAAAAATTGCTGTTATTGCACGTAACCCTGTTATGCTATGGCAAAAAGCTCCAAAAGGGGTAGATCCTTCTGAACTTTCATCTGGTAGCGCAGCTATTAGCTGGATAGAAAAAGGAGAATTACAAACTGTTCGCTCTTATGGTCTTAATTTAAGCCTAACTTTTTAATCATATGAAAAATAAATATAAATCAATCTATATAGGCTTGCTAGCAATAATTATGTTTGCTAGCTGTGAGAAGTTTGATAAATCTGTTAATACAGATCCAAATAATCCTACAAAAGCTTCTGGTACTCAATTAATTGCGAATGCACAATTGTATTTGCCAGGTATCAGCTCATCACCTTATGGTGTACATTATCCTCAATATTTATCTAATACATCATTTTCTGATAATAGTAGATATGTAACAGTGAATTTTAACTTTTCTGGTTTATATACTGGACCATTAATGAATTTAGAAAATGTAATTAATAATGCGGCTCTAGACGCAAGTGAGGGACCAGTTGTTAATCAAATTGCAGTAGCAAAAATTTTAAAAGCGTATTTTTTCTGGCACATGACGGATAGGTGGGGAGATTTACCTTTTACAGAAGCTTTAAAAGGAGATGCTAATTATGCTCCTAAATATGATAAGCAACAAACTATCTATAATAATATGTTTGCATTATTAGATGAGGCTAATGCTGCAATCGTTAGTGGTAACATTAAAAATGATATTGTATATGGTGGTGATATTACTAAATGGAAAAAACTAGGTAACACTATTCATGCATTAATGGCATTAAGATTAAGTAAAGTTGATCCTACAAAAGGTGCAACGGAATTTAATAAAGCTGTTGCGAATGGCATGATGACTGCTAATACTGATAATTTAAGCTACCCACATTTAGCTGATCAAAATAATGAAAATTATTGGTACAATTCATTTACCAGATTAGGTAGAAATTGGTTTGCAGTGAGTAAACCAGTAGTAGATTTTATGCAACCGTTAAACGACCCGCGTTTACCAGTATTTGCTAATAAACCAACAAACACAGCAATTACTAATTATGTAGGTTTAGATTATGGTTTACCAGGTTCTACTACTGTAACCATTGCTAATTATAGCTTATTAGGTAGTAACTTGCGCTTACAAAATTCTCCAGTTCCATTAGTTACTTATGCCCAACAATTATTTGCAATGGCAGAAGCTGCAAAATTAAATTGGATTAGTGGTGGAGATGTAACAGCACAAACCAACTATAACAATGCAGTAACAGAATCTATTAGACAATGGACAGGCTCTACAACAACTGCAACTGCTTACTTAGCTCAAGCTAACGTTGCTTATGATGCTACTAAAGCTTTACAGCAAATTGGTAATCAACGTTGGTTACACTTGTTTTTACATGGTTATGAAGGATGGGCTGAATGGAGAAGAACAGGTTTCCCTAACTTTATTGCGCCTGCACCCAATAATAATGGTGCTTTAATTCCAAGAAGAGAAGCTTATCCAACACAAGAAAGAGCAATTAATACAGCAAGTTATAATGCTGCAGTTGCCTCTTTTCCATATACTGGTTCGGATGATTTAAATGCTAGAGTTTGGTGGGATAAACCATAGCTAATTAAAACTATAAGTGGATATTTCGTCTACAAAACAAAAGTCTCGTTCTATTTATTTAGAGCGAGACTTTTTTGTATTAAAGTAATTGAACTATTTAAGTTACTGTTAGTTTTGTGTTTTATTGTAAGTATTCTCTTTAAGAAGAATCTGCAATGTGAGTTATGCTATTCATCTTATTAAAAGACACTTACTTTGTTATTTATTGATTTGATTTTCTATCTTCTTTTACAAACTATTACCAAAGAATAAGTAAGCTAAGCCAATTGCAGTACATACGCCAACTAAATCTGCCAACAGCATGGCGCCAACGGCATAACGTGTGTTTTTTATGCTTACCGAGCCAAAATAAACAGCAATTACATAAAATGTAGTGTCTGAAGCTCCTTGAAAAATTCCAGACAATTTACTTGCAAAAGAGTCAGCTCCGTAGGCAGTCATCGTGTCTACCATCATTCCTCTAGCTGCACCACCACTTAAAGGTCTAATTAAAGCAGTAGGTAAAGCTTCTACAAAGCGAGTATCAGCCCCAATGTAGGCAAATATACTTTTGATGCCCAAGATTACTACATCAAAACTACCACTAGTACGTAGCATACTTATAGCTACTAACATACCAACTAAATAAGGAATAATTTTAACTGCAGTTTCAAATCCATTTTTAGCGCCATCTATAAATGCATCAAAAACATCAATTTTCTTATAAATACCACCTAAAACAATTAATAGAAAAACCAATAAAATAAGTCCATTGCTAAGTACACCAGAAAATGATTTAATTCCATTTGCATCTAAGGAGGTCACGTAAAATACCAATAGCGCAATAATTATGGAAATGCTTAAAATCCAACCTATAATAACAGGTTGAAATAGATTAATCTTTTGTTTGAAGGAAACAATCATCATGGCTGCCATGGTTCCTACAAAAGTTACAATTAAACAGGGTATGAAAATATCTGTAGGATCTGATGCATTTTGAGATGCACGTATAGCAATTACGCTTACTGGAATTAGACTTAAACCAGCGGCATGTAAGCATAAAAACATCAATTGAGAATTGCTAGCGGTGTCTTTACTTGGGTTAAGCTCTTGTAAACTTTCCATCGCTTTTAAACCAAAAGGAGTAGCAGCATTATCTAAACCTAATAGATTGGCAGAAAAATTCATAATCATATGTCCCATTGATGGATGACCCTTTGGTATTTCTGGGAAAAGTTTAGAAAAAAATGGACCTACAATTCTAGATAATAAACGTATGCCACCAGCTCTTTCAGCAATACTCATAAAACCCATAAATAAGGCAAGTATTCCAATCAATTTTAAACATAATTCTACTGATGTCCAGCAAGTTTCAATTATTCCGTTAACGCCTGTTAGATTAGTAGGGTCATCAGCTTTTCCAACAACCATCCAACTGAAAATTTCAGTTTGTCCGAAAAAGAAGCATTTAATGCATGCAACAATAATTGCGACTACGATAAAGCCAGACCATATTTTACTTAGTGCCATTGATGTTTAGTTTTGAGGTTTGAATGTAGCGAAATTTATATCAATTTTCCGTTTCGAAATGATAAAATTATTTGGTTGTTATCTAATAA
>JAIELS010000125.1 GCA_019752795.1 Sphingobacteriaceae bacterium | reverse complement strand
CCAATGCTTATTCAGGAATAATGAACTATTATTTCCAACAAAACAAGTTAGACCAGGCATTAAAATATGGCAATATGTCTGTAAAGTACTTGAAAGAGCTAAATATGCAAAGTGATATCGCTACTTTATACAACAGTATTGGCCAGGTTTATTTTGAAAAAGATAAGTATGATGAGGCGATGAAGTATTATAATTTATCATTAAAAAGCAGGCTTTTTATGAATGATAAGTTGGGAATAGGTTCTTGTTATAAAAATATTGGTGCTTGCTATGCAGAATTAAAAGATTTTACAAAAGCAGAAGAGTTTGTAAATAAAAGTATAAATCTTTTTAAAGAATTAAATGCAAAAGATTATCTCAGAGAAGCTTATGCTATTTTAGCCAATATTGCAGAGAATAAACAAGATTATGTTTCCTCTTTAAAATTTTTTAAAGAAAGTGCTGCCATGAAAGATAGTATTTACAATAAACAATCTACAGATAAAATTAATGAGTTACAGATAGCCTATGAAACTGAAAAGAAAATTCAAAAAATTGAACTTTTAGGTAAGGAAAACAAAATTCATAAATTAGAATTATTTAAAAGAAACGTGTATCTCGGTGTGGTATTAGGTGCTCTTTTGATTAGTTTTTTAATAGGATTTTTAATTTATAGGAGTATTAGATTAAAACAAGCATCAAGATTACAAGAAGAAGTAATTATACAACAGGATTTGGCTACCAAAGCCGTTCTTAATGCAGAAGAAAATGAGCGTAGAAGAATTTCTGGCGAACTGCATGATGGTTTAGGTCAAATGTTTTCTGCAGTTAAAATGAATTTATCTGCTTTAACAGAAGATTTAAATTTTAAAGATGATCACAGTAAATTGATGTTTGATAAAACCCTCGGTTTAGTAGACGAGAGCTGTAAGGAAGTCAGATCTATATCTCATCAAATGGCACCAAACGTTTTACTTAAATCTGGGTTAGCTACTGCGGTAAGAGATTTTATTGGTAAAATTGATGAACGCAAACTGAAAATTAATCTTGAAACTTTTGGCTTGCAAGAGCGATTAGATCAAAATATAGAAACAGTTTTATATCGAGTTATACAAGAAACAGTTAATAATGTAATAAAACATGCGGAAGCTAATTCACTAGACATTCAATTAACTAAAGATGAGGAAGGTATTAACGTAATGATTGAAGATAATGGGAAAGGATTTGATACTTCAAGCGTTGAAAATTTTGAAGGTATTGGTCTTAAAAATATACGTAGCCGAGTAGCTTTTTTAAAAGGAACTGTAGATTTTTCTTCTAATATTGGTCAAGGTACGCTTGTTGCAATCTTTATTCCTTTGTAGATTAGTAAAATGGAAAAGCGCTCATCGACCAATTTATTTATTGTAGACGATCACCAAATGGTGGTAGACGGTTTAATCTCATTATTAAATAATGAAGAGAGGTATGAGATAGTAGGCTATTCTAACCAACCTAAAGACGTAATGCTGATGTTAGAAGGCTTAAATGTTCATATTCTTTTAACAGATATCAATATGCCAGAAATGACAGGAGTAGAGTTGACTAGGCTTGTAAAAAAGAAATTTCCACAAATTAAAGTGTTAGCATTATCAATGTTTGGCGAAAGACAGGTAATTAAAGAAATGATTGATGCTGGTGTTTCGGGTTATATTTTAAAAAATACAGGTAAAAAGGAATTAATTGAAGCACTGGATAAGTTAAGTGCTGGGCAGACATTTTTTGGAGAAGAAGTAACAGAAGAGCTAATGAAATCGTTTAAAAACAACGATGAAATGCCCCACCTAACAAATAGAGAAGTAGAGATTATAAGACTGATAGAAAATGAAAATAGCAATAAAAAAATTGCGGACATGTTATTTATAAGTGAACGAACTGTAGAAACTCATCGTAAAAATATTTTCAGAAAAACAGGTACACAAAGCATAATAGGATTGTTAAAATATGCCTATGAGCATAAAATAATATAGTTAGTACCTAATGTTGGGTAGGCTAATATACCCTGAACTTGGTATTGTATATCGCATTGCTTTTTTTAATTTTTGATAAGATTAAAATTCTTAAGAAGATTTAAAGCAATTATGAGAACAAATGCAATAAGAATTACCGATGTGCTTAGCAAACGAGAGTTAGAAATCACAAAACTAATCACATTAGAGTACACTAATGAAGAAATTGCTAATTACCTTGACATAAGTAAGCGTACAGTAGAAACTCATCGTAAAAATATTTTTAAAAAAACTAAAGTTAAAAGTATTGTGGGATTAGTGATATTAGCCTTTAAAAGCAGGTTAATATCTTAAATGAAAACACTAACTTTAGAAAGTTTACAAAAAAGATACAGTATTTAACTGTATCTTTTTTGTTTATTTAAAAAATTGGTATCATATTGGATATCGATTTACTAACAAATGGAATTTAAATTATTCAAGGAAATGCTGAGAAGAATATTGATGATCACGTTCACGGCTGCAACGTTGGCTTGTAGTGCTTCACCAAAATCGCAAAAAATGGTTGATGGTGTGCAAAATATTAAACCAGACGAACAACAAAGTCTGGTTTTAAGAGAAGTGGTACAGCTTATAGAAAATTATAATTACAAGAAAATAAAAATTAATGATTCAATTTCTTCTGTAATTTTTGATCGATATATCAAAGCTTTAGATCCTTCTAGGTATTATTTTTTAGCTAATGACATTAAGGAGTTTGAAAAATATAGAACTACTTTAGACGATGATTTTAGAATAGGAGATTTAAGTGGTCCTTTTTATATTTTTAATGTTTATTTAAAAAGATATAATGAACGAATCGCTTACTCGATGTCGCAAATTAAGAGCAAACATGATTTCAATCAGAATGACACTTACGTTTATGATAGAGAGAAAATGCCATGGATTAGTACTATTGCAGACTTAGATGATGTTTGGAAAAAAAGAGTAAAATACGAACTGGTTAATTTAAAAATTGCAGGGACTGATGATGTAAAAAATGTGGAAACCTTGACTAAGCGTTATGAGAATTTGAAAACACAATCTGCAAAGTTTAATAACCAAGATGTTTTTCAAATTTTGATGAACTCTTTCACCGAAGCAATAGATCCTCATACCAACTATTTGAATCCGAGGAATGCAGAAACATTTAATATAGAAATGTCTCGTTCTATTGAAGGTATTGGAGCAACCTTACAGTTAGAAAATGAAGTAACTAAAATTGTATCTGTTGTTCCTGGCGGACCTGCATTTAAAAGCAAACAAATTAATGCTGGCGATAGAATAGTTGGTGTAGCACAAGGCATAAATGGAGAATTTGAAGATATTATTGGCTGGAGAATTGACAATGCAGTTTCTAAAATTAAAGGTCCAAAAGGAACTACGGTTAAACTAAAAATAATTCCTGTTGGACAAGAGTTGGCTTCAAAACCAGTAATTATCACTTTAGTAAGAGAAAAAGTTAATTTGGTAGATCAATCGGCCAAAAAAACTGTTAAAACTATTCTTTCTGATGGGAAACCATATAAAATTGGCATTATAGATGTTCCGGCTTTTTATGCAGACTTTAAAGCTGCTAATGCTGGTGATCCAAATTATAAAAGTACAACTAGAGATGTACGTTTATTGTTAGATACTTTAAAGAATATTGACAAAGTAGATGCAGTAATGATGGATTTAAGAGCGAATGGTGGTGGCTCTTTGTTAGAGGCTATAGATTTAACAGGTTTGTTTATTGATAAAGGTCCAGTTGTACAAGTTAAGGATTTAAGAGGAAATGTAGAGGTTGATGAAGATGAGAAAGCTGGTGTTGCATGGGATGGTCCATTGGGTGTTATTGTAGATCGCTTAAGCGCTTCTGCTTCAGAAATTTTTGCTGGTGCTATCCAAGATTATGGTAGAGGAGTTATTACGGGTACGCAAACATACGGTAAGGGTACAGTACAATCTTCAATTGATTTGAATAGATTGGTTAATCCATCTTTATTGCAAAAATTATCAGCTGCTATTATGGGAGCTAAAGGAAAAACGGAAACGGTTACAATTTCATCTCAAAAAGTTGATAAACCAGCTGCTTCAATAGTTGTTGATAAAGATGGTGTGCCTCAATTAGGCATAATTAACCTAACTATGGGTAAATTTTACCGTGTTAATGGGAACAGTACACAACACAAAGGTGTAATTCCTGATTTTAACTTCCCTTCTGTTTACCCAATGGATAAAATTGGAGAAGATACAGAGCCTTCAGCTTTACCCTTTGATATGGTGAAACCTTCTAACTTTAAGGTAGTTGCAAATTTGAATGATGTTAAAGCGAGTTTGTTAAAATTACATGAGCAAAGAATGTCTAATTCTGTTGCCTATAAAATTTTACAAGATGACATTGCTGATTCTAAAAAACGTGATGGTCAAACTACTATTACATTAAATCAAGCAAAATTAAAAGCAGAACGTGATGCACTAGAAGCAAAATCGTTGAGCCGTTTAAACGAGCTAAGAGCTGCAAGAGGCTTAGCTCCGGTAAAAAAAGGAGATAAGATAAAAGATGAAGTTTATGATTTTGTACAAGAAGAAAGTTTGCAAATTATGATAGATTTAATAAAGTTAGGTGGTGTTGGAGAAAAATCAACTAAAGTGGCCTCTACTATTAATTAAACTAAAATATTACATATAAAAAAAGCGTGCTGACTTTAGATCGGCACGCTTTTTTTATGGTTAAGCGAATAACTATTTTTTTGTTTTATCTAATTGCATAGCCATCATCTCTTTCATTGTTTTGTTCATACCTTCTGTAGAACCATCTAAGAAAATTACGTTACCATCACTATTTTCTGCAAAATGTTTAATCGATTCAGTCCACATTGTAAAAAGTATCACTGAGATATCTAAATTAGCTTGTTCCATTTCTTGAGCAGCTTTTGTCATCCCGTGTGCAACTTCTGCACGAAATAGCGCAATACCTTGTCCGCGTAATTGTGCGGCTTCACGTTCTGCTGCTGCCGCAATTTTAATGGCATTACCATCGGCTTCTGCACCTTTAGTTTTTGTAATTAATAAAGCTTGCCCTTCATTTTCTGCGGCAGCTTTTAAGTTGTTAGAAGCAACTACACGGCTCATCGAACGCATAATCTCTTCATCAAAAGTAATATCGTTTAATTGCAAATCTTGTAAATGGTAACCCCAACTTTCTAAAACTTGGTCTATTTGATGTTTTACGTGATCAACAATTTCATTTCTTTGTGCTAAAACATTTGCCTGTTTTTGTGTAGCAACGTAAGCTCTTATCGATCCTTCAATGGTTCGAATTAAGGCTTGCATTAAATTGCTTGAATCGACAAACTTGAAGGCTACATTTTTAATGGTTTCTTCATCGTGGTTAAGCACAGAATAAAGTAACATGGCTTTGAAATATACATTTGCCTGGTCTTGAGTTACCGCTTGAAAAGAAAGCTCAACAGAACGGTTCTGTATAGATATTTTAGATTGAATTTTTTCAATCAATGGAATTTTAAAGCTCAAACCTGGTTGCAGTTGTCTGCGGTATTTCCCAAAAATTGTAACTACAGCAATTGTACCTTGTTTAACGGTTACAAAAGAGCTTAGTAGAATAATTAATACAATAAAAAGTAAAATGTAAGGTGCGTAAATCATAATGATAATTAGTTAATTAAGTATCAATATTACGAATAAATCAAATTTCTATGTAGCTTTATTTTAATTATTTTATTTTTTAATCACAACTTGTATGAAACTAAAATTAGGTTTGCCGCTATTAGGAATAGCTTTAATAATGGCCTGTCAAAACAAAAACACAGTAACAGATAATCGAACTGTGTTTTTAGATACGGCAGGAATGAATACTGCTGTTAATCCAGGAGATAATTTTTATGAATATGCTAATGGAAAATGGATGAAGAATACGGTTATCCCTGATGATCAAAGTGGTTGGGGTAGTTTTTATACGTTATATGAAGAAAATTTAAAGAAATTAAGAGGTATTATTGAAGATGCAGAAAAAAGCAATTCAGCTAAAGGAAGTATACAGCAGAAAGTAGGAGATTATTATGCTAGCGGGATGGATACGGTTACCATTGAAAAGCTTGGCGCTGAACCTTTAAAGCCTATGCTGACAAAGATTGATGCTGCAAAAAGTTATCAAGAATTGGTTAGTCTTTTAGCTCAATTGGCTAAAACTGATGAGGCCGAGCTATTAGGTTTATCTGTAGGTGCAGACGAAAAGAATAGTACAACTAATATCGTTTCATTATATCAAGCTGGATTATCGCTACCAGAAAAGGATTACTATTTTAAAACGGATAGTTCTTCTAAAGTTGCTAGAGCAGGTTTTGTTAGCTATGCAAGTACTCTATTTAAATTGACAGGAGTTGATAATGCAACTGCAACAAAAAACGCAAATAGCATTTTAGCCTTAGAAACAGAAATTGCTAAATCTCACCGTAGCCCGCAAGAGCTTAGAGATCCTCAAAAAAATTATAATAAAATGAGCCTTGTTCAGCTCAATCAATTGGCTCCAAACTTAAATGTTCCATCGCTTTTTGATAAGATGAAGATAAAGGCAGATAGTATTAATGTGGGTCAGCCAGATTATTTTAAAGCATTAAGTGGGTTATTAGCTAGCCAACCATTAGACGTTTGGAAAACCAAATTTAAGTACGCCTATATGTCTAGAAATGCAAACTCACTAAGTAAGGATTTTGTAAATGCATCTTTTGCTTTTAATAAAATTTTTAGTGGACAAAAGAAACAATCAGAACGATGGAAAAAATTGGTTAGCGGAGTTGATGGTAGCCTAGGAGATTTGCTTGGACAACTATATGTAGAAAAATATTTTACGCCAGAGGCTAAAAAACGCATGGATGAATTGGTAAATAATTTGCAAAAAGTGTTTGCTACGCGTATCGATAAATTAGATTGGATGAGCGCTGAAACAAAAACAAAAGCCACCGAAAAACTGAATATCTTTTTAAAGAAAATTGGCTATACAACAAAGTGGAAGAATTTTGATGATGTGACCATTGATAAAGGAGATTATTTGGGTAATGCCCGTAATGCTAGAACACATGGTTTTAATGAAATGATTAGTAAAGTTGGAAAACCAGTTGATAAGACAGAATGGGGAATGACTCCACCAACGGTAAATGCATACTATAATCCAACATTTAATGAAATTGTTTTCCCAGCTGGAATTTTGCAGTTTCCATTTTTTGATGCTAATGCTGATGATGCAATAAACTATGGTGCTATTGGTGCGGTAATTGGGCATGAAATGACACATGGCTTTGATGATCAAGGTCGTCAATATGATGCCGCAGGTAATATGAAAGATTGGTGGACAAAAGCTGATGCTGATAAATTTAAAACAAAGGCAGACAAAGTTGCAACAATGTATAATGGATTTACTTTATTAGATAATCAGCATGTAAATGGTAACTTAACCATGGGCGAAAATTTAGCTGATATTGGAGGTTTAGCCATTGCTTATGATGCTTTTAAGCTAACAGAACAAGGAAAAGAAGAGACAAAAAAGATTGATGGTTTTACCGCAGATCAGCGTTTCTTTTTGAGTTTTGCACAAGTTTGGAGAATTAAAACACGCGATGAAAGCATGCGTGTACGTTTAAAAACAGATCCACATTCACCAGAAATGTTTAGGGTAAATGGCCCAGTTTACAGTATGGAAGCATTTTATAAAGCATTTAATATTCCAAGTACTGCCAAAATGTATGTAGCTCCAGAAAATAGACTTGGAGTTTGGTAAGTTAATTTTGTAAACAAAATAAATCTAAAGCAGTGTCATTAATTTGATGCTGCTTTTTTTATCAAACAAATAACAATACTTAATGTTATTAGGTGGTAAGATTATATATTATGAACGTAAAACGTACTTTTGGAACCATTTTAACCATATTAGGCATCATTGGTTTAATTTATGCAGGCTGGGGTTTTGTACAACACAATACAGGTTCTAGAGAATTGATTGTTGTTGGCATTATCGGAATTATTTTCTTCATGTCTGGAATAGGACTTGTAAGAAATACAAAGGATGAGGCTTAGGCTATTTATCCTCTAAAGAAATCTTATTGTTCTCAAACTTTAATTTGTTTTCGGGAAAATCAATCGAGGTTAATGATTTCATTTTATTAAATGCATTTTGATTTTCATCTATTGTTAATCGATTAACTTTATCTTGTTTGATAGAAATTACATCGGCATAAAGGAAATCGCCTTTGGCATTTAACTTTATTTGTAAAAGAGGTGCATAACCATTTGACCCTTTTAGGCTAAACATGCCGTAAGTACAGAAATTACCTAAACTGTAGGCAATAAATTTATTTTTGTAAACCTCTACGGCTCTAGTTACATGTGGCCCATGTCCTAAAACTACATCGGCACCTGAGTCTATAACTCCATGAGAAAAGGCATAAACATTGCCTCTGTTTTCTTTATAAAATATTTCAGTTTTACGTGTTACATGTTC
>JAIELS010000094.1 GCA_019752795.1 Sphingobacteriaceae bacterium | reverse complement strand
CTTCTGTTAAAACATCAGTTTGATAAACTTTCACATCTGGTCTGCGGGCAGCAAAACGTTGATCGTCTATCATATACTCTCTCGTTCTTCTCGCTTGTACACCATCCTGATAAGGAACTGGCGCATTTGGATCACTTACATATTCGTCGTAACTATTGCTGCTCGTTGCTTTTGTAAAGCTCAATTTTCCGTTAGGTTGCAAGTATAAATTTCTAGTTTCAGTTTCTGTAGGTGGCCAAGTATTAAATTTTTTCCATTGGTTGCTGCCGGTTATAAAAATATTTGCTTCTGCAGGATTAAATGTGCCTTCGCCTTTGAGGTAATATTTGAAAAATGGCAACTCTAAATTTTGCTGATAATAGGTGCTTGTTTCTTGTCCGAATTTAATATCTCCGAAAAAAGAACCATTGCTACGTACCCAACCCCCATGAAACCAAGGACCAGCAACTAAAATATTGTTAGCACCAGGATTTTGTTTTTCTATTGCTTTGTAAGTGGCAAAAGTCCCATACGCATCTTCTGCATCAAAAAAGCCACCAACAACCATTACGGCAGGTTTAACATTGGTTAAATGCGTTAGAATTAAGCGTTCTTTCCAAAAGTTATCATAATTAGGATGAGCAACTAAATTATTCCAAAACCGAATGCTATCTGCAAAATATTTGTCTTTTAAGTTTTTAACAGAACCAGCTTCTAAGTAGAAACGATAATTATCTTTAATAGGAAATTGAAATGGTTTCGGACCTTTATCTGGCGTAATAGGAAGTGGTCGTGGTACGCCAAATCCACTCATAAAACTAAATGCATCCATTAAAAATAAAGCGCCATTGTGGTGGAAATCATCACCTAAAAACCAATCTGTAACTGGCGCTTGTGGAGAAACTGCCTTTAAAGCTGGGTGTGCATTGGGTAAGGAAGTAGTTGAATAAAAACCAGGATAGGAAATGCCAGAAATACCTGCTTTGCCATTGTTATTGGCAATGTTTTTAACCAACCAATCGATGGTGTCGTAAGTGTCTGTGCTTTCGTCTATCGCGTTTTTGCCTTTTGCTGTAGTTTGCGGCCTAACATCGTCAAATGTACCTTCGCTCATCCATCTGCCACGTACATCTTGGTAAACGAAAATAAAGCCTTCTCTCATTAATGCCGGAAAATTACCCAAGCTTAATTTGAATTTATCTTCGCCATATGGCGCAACGGTATAAGGAGTGCGATTAATTAAAAACGGATATTTTTTACTTTGATCTTTAGGAATATAAATCGAAGTAAATAATTTTACACCATCTCTCATGGCAATTTGCCTTTCAATTTTAGTGTAGTTATTTCTAACGTATGCCGAGTCTGTTTCTTGCGCCCTGACAGAAACGCTAAATGCGATTAACGCAATTAGGAGTTGTAATTTTAGAAATCTCATTTGATAACATCTACTTCAATAAAACTATCGTTAAATATGGTTTGTGTTGCTTTAATGTAATCTGCCGCTGCTACTTTATAAGGGTTAGCTACAAATTTTTGAGGATTACGAGCAAATAAAGGGAATGCTGTACTTTGTACTTGGATCATAATTCTATGTCCTTTTTTGAAAGTATGCATCACATCTTGTAAACGGAAATTCACTTCGGTTTTTTTGCCAGCAACTAAAGCTTCTGGTTTTTCGAAACTATTACGGAAACGTGCCGGCATAATCTCAGAACGTACCATTTGCCAGTAATTGCTTAAAGGAATATTTTTGTTTAACATATAAGGATGGTTCGGCTCATCTGCTGGATAAACATCAATTAGCTTTACGAAAAAGTCTGCATCTGTACCTGTAGTGGCAATTTTTAAACGCGACATGATTTCGCCGCCTAAAGTAATATCTTCTGTCAATACATCAGTTTGAAAAACCAATACATCAGTTCTTCTGCCTGCAAAACGCTGATCTTCACTCATGTAATTATGTGGCGTAAAACCGGTTGTTGTAGTTAAATCTTCAGTATAAGGAACTGGTTTCATTGGATCACTTACATAAGAGGTAGATGCAGCTGTTGTTGGTGCGGTGAAACTTAATTTACCATTGGCACCTAAATACATTTTTTGTTTAACTGCATTTGCTGTAGGCCATTTATCGAATGTATTCCATTTTTTAGCGCCAGTATCAAACATATACGCTTCTGGTAATCCAGTTTTTTGATCTCCGTTACCTTTTAAAAAGTGATTAAAGAATTTAGATTCAATTTCTTTTTGATAGAAAGTAGCAATGCTATCGCCAAAATAAACGTTGGTATGTGTAGTTTTTCCAGTTTCTCTAGACCATCTTCCATGTCCGAATGGGCCCATCACAATGGTATTGTAAGAATTTGGATTTTTCTTTTCTATTGTTTTGTAAATGTTTAATGGGCCACTTAAATCTTCTGCATCAAACCAGCCGCCAACCGTCATTATTGCGGGTTTTACATTTGCAGTATAGTGTTTTAGTAAACCTCGTTTTTGCCAAAAATCATCGTAATTAGGATGATTTACTGTTTCTTGCCAGAAGAAATTATTTTTATAATATTTATCAGCATTGCTTAATGGGCCTAAATCTAAACCAAATTGGTAACCGTCTTTTGTGCCAGTTTTAATGGTTTGATCATTATACCAAGCTTTGGCTGTGGTGTCTGTTTTTTGTACGCCAAATACTGGAAAAGTGAAAAAATAACTTTGTAAGAAAGCTCCATTGTGGTGGAAATCATCAAAAAAGAAATCAGAAATTGGCGCTTGTGGACTACTTGCTTTTAAAGCAGGATGGTCACTTAAAATTCCCGCTGCGGTATAGAAGCCAGGATAAGAAATTCCCCATTGTCCAACTCTACCATTGTTATTGGCAGCATTTTTAACTAACCAATCAATCGTGTCGTAAGTATCAGAGCCTTCATCTACATCAGTTTTACTTTTTTTATTGTCAATTACTGGCGTCATGTTGGTAAAAAGACCTTCACTCTTGTAGCGTCCTCTTACATCTTGATAAACAAAAATATATCCTTCTTTCATCATCGTAGCTGATGGACCAAGACTTGCTGGGTATTTATCGGCACCATAAGGAGCAACACTATAACAAGTGCGTTGCATCATCATTGGGTATTTCTTGCTTGCCGATGCATCTTTTGGAGTGTAAATTGAGGTAAAGAGCTTAACGCCGTCACGCATGGTAATGTACGTGTCAGTTTTGGTGTAATTTTCTTTTACATAATTGCTTTGGGCAAATAAAGTTGAAGCTAACAGCACAAAACTGAACAAGAATGTGGTAAATTTTAATCGATTGATCATAACAGATTAGGTTTAAAACTTAAATATAGAGAAAAAACAGAGGTAGTTTAAAGAATTTAATTCTAAGTATCAATAGTGTGACTTTTTTAAGTACTCATAGTTTTTTGCTATCATTTGTGGATGTTAAGCAATTAATCAAATCAACTTTACAACAATAAAACTAATCCGTAACTTAGCGGCATAAAATTTTAAAGATATGCAATACGATGTAGTTGTTATTGGCTCGGGTCCGGGCGGTTATGTAGGTGCCATACGTTGCGCACAGTTAGGCTTGAAAACAGCAGTAGTAGAAAAATATAAAACTTATGGCGGTACTTGCTTAAATGTGGGTTGTATTCCATCAAAAGCTTTGTTAGATTCTTCAGAACATTTTCATAATGCCGCACATACTTTTACGACACATGGTATCAATTTAAAAGATTTAAAAGTTGATATGCCGCAAATGATTGCTCGTAAAGACGATGTTGTTTTGCAAAACACTGCAGGTATTACTTACTTATTCAAAAAAAATAAAATCGACACTTTTGAAGGTGTGGGTTCTTTTGAAGATAAAAATACCATCATCATTACTAAAGCAGATGGTAAAACTGAAAAAATTACGGCTAAAAATGTAATTATTGCAACAGGTTCAAAGCCTACTGCTTTACCATTTTTACCAATTGATAAAAAACGAATTATCACTTCTACTGAAGCTTTAAATATTAAGGAAGTACCAAAAACAATGATTGTAATTGGTGGCGGTGTAATTGGTTTAGAGTTAGGTTCTGTATATGCTCGTTTAGGAACAAAAGTTTCGGTAATTGAATTTATGCCTTCTATTATTGCGACAATGGATGCTGGTTTAGGTAAAGAGTTACAGCGTGTGTTGAAGAAATCTTTAGGCATGGAATTCTTTATGGGACATAAAGTAACTGGCGCAACTACTAAAGGTAAAACAGTTACGGTTACTGCAGATAATGCCAAAGGCGAAGCTGTAAAATTTGAAGCTGATTACTGTATTGTTGCTGTGGGTAGAACTGCTTATAGCGAAGGTTTAGGTTTAGATAAAATTGGAATTACAGTTGAAGAAAGAGGAAAGAAAATTCCTGTAAATGCCCATTTAGAAACTTCGGTTAAAGGTGTTTATGCCATAGGCGATGTAATTACAGGCGCAATGTTAGCACACAAAGCAGAGGATGAAGGTATTTATGTAGCTGAAACTATAGCTGGACAAAAACCACACATTAACTACAACTTAATTCCAGGTGTAGTTTATACTTGGCCAGAAGTTGCTTCAGTTGGACAAACAGAAGAGCAATTGAAAGCTGCTGGTATAAAATATAAAGCGGGTTCTTTCCCTTTTAAAGCGAGTGGTAGAGCAAAAGCAAGTATGGATACTGATGGTTTTGTAAAGGTATTAGCTGATGAAGCTACTGATGAAATTTTAGGTGTACATATGATTGGTCCACGTGCTGCAGATATGATTGCTGAGGCTGTTGTTGCAATGGAATTCCGTGCATCCGCAGAAGATATTGCAAGAATTTGCCATGCGCACCCAACCTTTACAGAAGCTTTAAAAGAAGCTGCAATGGCTGCAACTGAAAATAGAGCGATACATATTTAAGGGAGTTAGAAAAGTTTATAGTCGGAAAGTCCGAAAGATATATTTAATGAAGAGCCAGTAAGCGATTACTGGCTTTTTTGTTGGTTAAAATTTAATAGAATGATAATATAAGCTAAACATGGTTTGTAATGTCGTGGCCTATTTTTGCGAAAATAAAAATAGCAGAATGATCTCAAAAACAAAATTATTTACCGTCTTGGTAATTTGTGCATTAGCTTTAAATGCATGTAAAAAGAATGATCCTATCGAACCTGAAGTAGAAACAATAGTTTCTGAAGATATTAAAACTTTCAAAGAAACTGCAATGATTGATTTAGGCGGAGAATTTGCGTCAGAAATTTCTGCCTATGATCCTTCTACAAAGAAATTATTTGTGGTAAGTAACGATGGAGGTACTAAGGTTGATGTAGTGGATTTAAGTAAATATCCTACATTAACTAAATTAACAACACTTACTTATCCAAATAATGCTGGTATAAATAGTGTGGCTGTTAGCAATGGTTTATTAGCAATTGCTTTAAATGGGGATATAAGTACAAACAACGGCGATATAGTGGTTTTAAAAACTACAGACTTATCTGAAGTTAGAAGAATTAAAGTAGGCGCCATGCCAGATATGGTAACTTTTAGTCCAGATGGTAATTATATCATCTCTGCAAATGAAGGCGAACCTAATACAGAATATACCATAGATCCAGTTGGTTCCATTTCAATTATCGATGTGAAAAATAACTATACCGTAAAAACGTTAGATTTTGCTGGTTTTGAAAGTTCTAAAGCAACTCTTGTAGCTGCTGGCTTAAGAATTTTTGGCCCAAATGCAAGTTTTGCACAAGACATTGAGCCAGAATATGTAGCTGTTGCGCCAGATTCTAAAAAAGCTTATGTAACGTTGCAAGAAAATAACGGAGTTGCAGAAATAGATTTAATTGCAGGTACAATTACTAAAATTATGCCATTAGGTGTAAGAGATATCAGCCTTGCAGATAATGCTTGGGATGTAAGTGATGATGAGAAAAGCGGTAAAAAAATACAATTAGAGACTTGGCCAATTAAAGCTTTTTATTTACCAGATGCAATTTCTTATTTTTCTGCTGGCGGATCAAATTATCTTGCCTTAGCTAATGAAGGGGATACACGTTCATGGAAAGGTTATGATGAAGAAGCTAGGGTTAAAAGTTTAGTGCTAGATCCTGTTAAGTTTCCAAATGCAGCAAGTTTACAGCTAGATGCTAACTTAGGCCGATTAACGGTAACAAGTTCAGCTGGTTTTACATTAAATGGAACTACAAAAGTTTTTCAAGAACTGTATGCAACAGGAGGCAGAAGTATGAGTATCATCAATGCTAATACTGGTCAATTGGTTGCAAATGTTGGGAAAGATTTAGAGCAACGTGTAATTGATGCAGGCAAATATGACGATACACGCTCTGATAATAAAGGAGTTGAAGTAGAAAGTGTAACAGTAGCCCAAGTAAATGGTAAAACGTTAGCGTTTATAGGGATGGAAAGAGTAGACCACATAGCAGTTTACGACGTTAGTGTTCCTTCAACGCCTATATTTGTACAATTATTTGCTACAGGAGATGCTCCAGAAGGTTTAATGTTTGTGAAACCAAAAGATAGTCCGAATGGTAGAAGTATGTTAATTGTTTCAAATGAGGGAGATGGTTCAGTAAGATTTTACCAGCCAGATAAATTATAGAAATTCACATTAATCAAAAGCCAGTAAGCAATTACTGGCTTTTTTGTTTTTTAATGTCACTCTTAATGGAGTTGAAGACTAAATTTTATAAACTTAAATTATACCTTTATTGTCTTTTTTTTGCCTATTTTCGCCGCCCCCATAAAAATAAAATTTTCAATTAGAGCAATCATTAAGATGGATAGATATTTATACGGAATAGATTTTGGAACGACCAACTCTGCTCTGGCTATTTTTGACGAGGAGAAAAAAGAAATCATAGATACGATTATTATCCCTTCACTGATTTATTTTCCATCAACTTCAATTCCCAATCAGGAAAAGTATGTAATTGGCGACCTTGCTATTGAATCTTATTTGAGTGATCAAATGGAAGGAAGATTTATAAAATCTATCAAACAGATCTTGCCGAGGCGTAGCTTCATAGAAACACGTATCCAGAATAAAAAATACAACGCATCAGATTTAGTCGCGTTAATTCTTAAAGAACTAAAAGGCAAAGCTGATAAAATTATAGGTTATAATTGTACAAAAGCAGTTATTGGTAGGCCGGTTTTTTTTGATGATGATGATACTATGAAAGATACATTAGCACAAACAAGACTAAACAAAGCTGCGCAAATTGCGGGTTTTACCGATATCCGCTTTCAGTTTGAACCAATCGGAGCTGCATTTGCTTACGAGAAAACTATTCAGAAAAAAGAAAATGTATTGGTTGCCGATTTAGGTGGAGGAACAACAGATTTCACCTACCTAATTCTTGACCCTTCCAAAGTGGGGAGTAAGGATAGAAAAAATGACATGATGGCTACTGGAGGTATTTATGTTGGTGGAGATAGCTTTGATTCTTCTTTTATGTGGGAAAAGGGGACTCCGTACTTCGGGAAAAATACGATTTATGAAGCTACACCTGGTAAACCGCTAACTGTACCAAAGTCTTTATTTGCCAATATTTGTACATGGGATAAGATGAATTTTTTTAACAGTTTAAGAATTAAAAAAGACATACAAGATTATTACTATTATTCAGGGAATGATCCAAAATTTAAAAATTTAATTACTTTAATTGACAATAACTTAGGTTACTCTGTTTTCCAATCGATAGAAAAAACTAAAATTGCATTAACAAATAATAATGTGGCTGATTTTAGTTATACTAAAATGGATATTGATATTAATGAAGAGATTTCATTATCTATTTACAATGAAGTAGTTGCTAAAGATATTGAGCGTATAAGTGAATATTTGGATGAGTTTTTATCAATAAAAAGCATTAATCCAACAGACATTGATAGCTTATTTTTAACCGGTGGAACTTCAATGGTTTCAGCGATTCAAAACCTATTTAAAACTAAATTTCCTCATTTAAAAATCAACTCTGGAGATAACTTTAAAAGTGTTGCAAAAGGCCTAGCTTACAGTGGTTATTTGTTTGAAGATTGATGCTTAAATCAAATAGATATTTTTTAAAAAAAATAATCCTAAATTATAGAATGTATGCTTTTAAAAAGCAAACAAATATTGGTGTAATTTTATAGCACTTAATCGTAAATTTAAAGATATTTTTATTTGACCTTGCCTATATTTTTATGGATATAAATTCCAAAGCTGCTTTAATTAAAACCGAAGGTCAGAACCCTCCTTATTCAAAAAGCAAAGTAAGATGGGCAGTTTCTCTCTTCTATTTTGGGCAAGGTTTATGCTTTGCCACTTGGGCTAGTCGAATTCCAGATTTAAAAGAGGTGATGCAACTTTCTGATGCAGCTTTAGGAAGTATTTTATTAGCCTTACCCATTGGTCAAATGTTAACGATGCCAATTTCAGGGAGATTAACAGCGGCATATGGTAGTAGAAGAATGCTAACGATAGGCGCACCATTATATGCCTTGGCCTTAACAAATATAGCATTAGCTTCCGCTGGCTGGCAATTGGCGCTCTTCCTGTT
>JAIELS010000136.1 GCA_019752795.1 Sphingobacteriaceae bacterium | reverse complement strand
TACAAATTTTACTAAATCCATGATTTTAAGCTATTAAGCCGATTTTTTAACGTTTAAAATCGGACTGCAATATTAGGGAAATTATTTTAAAAATAAAAGCACAATTCAAAATAAATTTATTTTTTAACAAATGAGGCGTTTTCCACAATAACACTTTGCCTAATTAGTTAATTATTCTAACAAATCTGGTCGGCGTTCTTGTGTGCGTTTTAAAGCTTCGTCATGGCGCCACTCGTTTATCTTAGCTTCATGACCGCTCAATAAAATATCTGGTACTTTATGCCCTCTCCAGTCAGCTGGTCGAGTGTAATTGGGTGCGTCTAGCAATTCTCCTTGAAAACTATCAGACAAAGCCGAAGTCTCATCATTTAAAACCCCAGGAATTAAACGAACCACTGCGTCTACTACCACCGCAGCAGGCAATTCTCCGCCACTCAATACATAATCTCCAATAGAAATCTCTCTGGTTACAAAAATATCTCGTATGCGTTGGTCTATGCCTTTATAATGCCCACATAAAATGATGACATTTTTTAAGGTTGATAATTGATTAGCAATAGTTTGATTTAAGGTTTCGCCATCTGGACTCATAAAAATTACTTCGTCGTAATCTCTTTCGCTCTTCAGTTTTTCTATACATAAAGCAAAAGGTTCGATAGACATAATCATTCCACTACCGCCACCATAAGGATAATCATCTACACTTTTCTGTTTATTTGT
This sequence comes from Sphingobacteriaceae bacterium, assembly GCA_019752795.1. Taxonomy (GTDB): domain Bacteria; phylum Bacteroidota; class Bacteroidia; order Sphingobacteriales; family Sphingobacteriaceae; genus Pedobacter. The sequence continues at coordinate 7,947 of JAIELS010000136.1, read as the reverse complement.
AGCGTAATCTCTTAAATTATGAACAACAATTTCTGCTACGCCTTTTTTTTGTGCTCGCTGCAAAATAGAGTGCGCAAAAGGACTAGTTAATAAATCTGGTAAAACGGATATGATATCAAAACGCATAAGGCAAAGGTAAGAATAGTTTGGCTTGTTTATTTACTAAAAAGACACGAAGGCACGAAGCAATTTTCAATTAATATAATAATAATGTTTATTATTTACCCAACTTAGGGTATTTGTGACTTTGTGGTTTAAAATAACTAATCCCCTTCTTCTAAATCAAAAATCTCTTCAACCGACACACCAAAAACCTTTGCCATTTTTAAAGCCAACACAGTTGATGGAACATATTTTCCAGATTCTATGGTGTTAATTGTTTGTCTAGACACTTGAATTAATTCTGCCAGTTCTGCTTGAGTTATATTTTTGATTGCTCTTTGTACTCTTAAATTATTTTTCATCTAGAACCTCTTCTTTCTTTAATTTAAAAAGCGCAATATTAAATTTAATAATAAACACAATTAAAACCGTCCACAAGTTATAAACTAACATCATTAAAAAGGAAAGGCCAAATACGCTAAAATTTAAAATAACTAAAATGACATAACTTATCAATACCGCCCATTGCAAACTTTTTAATCTTAGCATCGTAATTAATTCATCTTCAATTTTTTCTTTGGCAAAAACAACCATTAATAATCCAACAGTAATTCCTAAAAACGCTAATTCATTCGTTAGATTAAAATCCCTAAAATCTCCGAGCCCATCAGATTTAACATTAAGGATATTTAACTCAAACCCCGGGATTTTTAAATCATCAAGCATGCAGAAGAATCCAAGCGTTGCAAAGGCTAAAAATAATATCCAACCCAATACCTTGTATTTGTTTGGAAGTAATAATGAGTTTTTCATTTTGTCAATTTTGTTTGAACAAATGTAAAACAAAATTTACATTAAAGTCAAGTTTATTTTACAAAAAGATTAAATTATTTTACAAAAAGATGTAATTGGCATTGAAAATAAGCTTATTTGTTAAGCTTAAAGACTATTTAAAATCATTTCTCCTGCTTCTTGTCCGGTTTGACTACCGATAGCAATTCCCATTCCATTACACCGCACTGCACAAAAAACATTTGGTTTTACTTCTTCAATAATTGGCGTTAATTGCGGTCCAAAAGCCATAATTCCACTCCATTGATGTTCGATTTTAAAATCTTCATCAGGAATAATTACTTCTTTTAATAGTTTTATCAATGTCTTTTGGACCAATTCGGTTTTACCAAACTCCGTAGTTTCTTCTGTTTTAAAGTCTAAATTTCTACCTCCGCCTAAAAGTATTCTATCATCAATATTTCTAAAATAATAGTAGCCCTTATCGTAATGAAAAGTCCCTTTAACCTTTAAATTCTTTATTGGACTGGTAACCACAACTTGTCCTCTTCCTGGAACCACCGGTAAATCTGGTAACAGTTCGCCTACAAAAGCATTCGTGGTAAACAGCACTTGATTACAATGAAAGTTCCCTTGATTCGTTTCTAAAACAATATGGGTTTCGGCACTCGAAAATTTTTCGACCTTACAATTGTTTAAAACCTGAATGCCTAAACTGCCCGCTTTTGAAAATAAAGCTTTCATCATTTTTGCCGGATCAATTTGGGCTTCCAAACTACATTCTATCAACTCTTCAACACCGTTAAAACCAAACTCTTTTATTTTGGGATTTGACAAACCATAGGTGTTCTTTTGATTAACAATATCTTCAATTAAACTATTAAAATGGCTCATTTTTGAGACACATTCAATTGCTAAATCTTTTTGTTTTGCCTCAAATAACTCATAGCCACCATAATTTTGATAATTTATATTGTCATCCCCAAGCAAATTTCTCAGTTTTAAAAGCCCCCTCCATCTTCTCTCAATCAGCTGATATAAACCATCAGTACCACTCAGTTTTTCTTGTTCTATTAATTCCGAAACACTACCAAAGCAAGCAAATCCTGCATTTTTTGTGCTCGCCCCTGATGGCAAAAAACCCCTTTCTAGAACAATAACATCAATTTTTTGATTTTTTTCTTTAATTGCAATTGCCGCATTTAAGCCTACAATACCAGCGCCAACAATAATGACGTCTGCTTTAAAGAAATGCTTCTTTTCCCAGTAGGATAAATTATTTGTCATTTGATATGTTACAATGATTTTTTAATCTTATTTAAATATGGGAACACTTTTTGATTTAACCAATTAATAAGTATTGATTTTACTACCTAGAACCAATATTTACGTTTCTTTAAAATAAAGAAATAGCATATAAATGAAAAACATACAACACGAATATGGGAACCTATTTAATTTTGATTATCCCAATATTGCTCTTGAGCATGTTTGTACAATGGAAGTTTAGAACCAAATTTTCTAAATATTCCGAATTGCAACTCAGCTCAGGACTATCGGGAAAAGAAGTAGCAGAACAGATGCTACATGACAATAATATTTACGATGTAAAAATTTTAAGCTTAGAAGGACAGCTTACAGATCACTATAATCCAAGCACTAGAACCGTTAACTTAAGTACGGATGTTTACTATGGAAGAAGCATTGCTGCCGCTGCCGTTGCAGCACACGAATGCGGGCACGCAGTACAACACGCCAAATCTTACCATTGGCTGCAATTACGATCTGACATGGTTCCTATTGTAAGCATTTCTTCAAATTTATTACAGTGGGTGCTGTTAATAGGTGTAATGTTGATTTTTTTAAGCGGATCGCCAATTGTTTTAGCAATTGGCGTAGCTGGCTTGGCCTTAGTTACAATCTTTAGCTTAATTACGTTGCCGGTAGAGCTTGATGCCAGCAAAAGAGCGCTTTTATGGCTTAAAAACACCCGAAGCGTAATGCAAACCCCACAAGAAAATGCACAAGCTAAAGATGCACTTTGGTGGGCAGCGATGACTTATGTAGTTGCAGCTTTAGGTGCGTTGGCTAATCTTTTATATTATGCATCTATGCTGTTTGGTAGAGGCAGAGATTAGTTTTAGGTTTAGCAAATAATAAGAAGAACAAAAAAACCCGCAACTAACTAAGTTAACTGCGGGTAAATAAAGTATTTATTACGATAAAAGCGGTTAATTATTCAACAATTAGCTTGCCTTTCATTAAAGCGTAATGACCCGGGAACGAACAAATGAAATCATAGGTTCCTTTTTCAGTAATTGTAAATTTAATCGTATCTGATTCTCCGCCCCCAGTAAGTTTAGTATGCGCGATTACGCTTTCAGACTCACTTGCAGGAACATAATCCGTATCCTTCGCTGCTAATGCTTTTTTTGCATACTCTGCAACATCAGTACCCACTTTTAAAATAATAACGTTATGCCCCATAACGGTTTTATCCATTTTACCAACATTTTTAAGTACTAGCGTAATTTCTTGACCGGCAACAGCTTTAAGTTCAGTTAAATTAAACTGCATTTGATCATTTGCCTCGATTTCTAAAGTATTTCCGGTTGACGGAGTTGCCGTTGTTTCTTCTTGTGCTGTAACAGGCTGATCAGTGCTATCTTGTTGTTTTGTATCACCTCCACATGCGCTTAAAACTAACATGGAAATTACTAATAAGGCCGAGTTTTTTAATTGTTTTTTCATCTGATTAAGTTTTGTTTAAAAGGTAAAATGGCACGCTTAGATTGGCGTTTTTAAAAATAGAATGAAATTTACAGTATTTAAAATATTTACACAAAGTTAGCATTAAATCGCCGTGATATTTATGATTGAAATCACAAAAAAAGATGACGCTATAAAAGTAAGTGGTAAATGAATCTGTTAATTAATTTTTAGCTGAAATCCTTATCTGTTTTTAATCGCATCAAATCCTCTATTTCTTAACTCGTTATTTTAACTTAGTTATTCCAGTTGCTATTAATTAAGCTTATAAGGAACGATTAATTGAAATTCGGGAATTTCTACTTTAAAGCTGGTTTCCTGAACCAAGTTGTGCATGGTGTAGTTTCCACGCATGCTTCCTAAATCTGTTTTCAAATTACAACCAGACACATATGAATAGCTATCTCCTGGTTCAATAATTGGCTGAACACCAACAACGCCTTCACCTTCAACCTCTCTTAGCGTTCCATTACTATCAAAAATAAACCATTTTCTGTACATCAATTGTACGGTATACTCTGATAAATTTTCAACGTCAATACGGTAAGCAAACATGAAATGTTCGTTAGCAGGATTGGAATGTTCATCTTGGTAAATCGTTTCTACCGAAATTTTTACGCCTTCTGTTATTGCTGTAACCATTTGATAAATTTATAAAATGCTAATTCAATAATCAAGCCATTTCTGGAAATGGCTGTACATTCTCATATTTCTCTGCCACTTCGGCTAATATCTGATGAATGTTTTCAATATTCTCTTCCTTAACTAACATCATTCTATACTGTTTAAAATCTGGCAAACCCTTAAAATAGTTCGAATAATGCCTCCTCATTTCAAAAACACCAACTTTTGGCCCTTTCCATTCGATTGATTTATTTAAGTGAGTGGTGCAAGCGAAAATTCTTTCTTCTAAAGTTGGGCCAGGCAAAATTTCTCCTGTTTTAAAAAAATGCTTTACTTCTCTAAAAATCCATGGATAGCCAATTGCAGCTCTTCCAATCATAATTCCATCAACTTCATATTCTAACCGCCAATTTGCGGCTTTTTCTACACTATCAACATCGCCATTTCCAAAAATTGGAATTTTAATCCTCGGGTTTCTTTTGATTTCTCTAATTAAACTCCAATCGGCCTCACCTTTATATAATTGAGCTCGGGTTCGCCCATGAATTGTTAATGCCTGAATACCAATATCTTGTAATCTTTCTGCTACTTCTTCAACATTTTTAGTGTTGTCATCCCAGCCTAAACGAGTTTTCACAGTAACTGGCAGATGAGTTGCTTTTACAACAGCATCTGTCATTTTTACCATTTTATCTATATCTTGTAGCAAAGCAGAACCAGCGCCACGGCAAGCTACATTTTTAACCGGACAACCGTAGTTGATATCCATTAAATCTGGCCCGGCAAGCGTTGCAATTTCAGTTGCTTCACGCATACTTTCAATATCGCTACCAAAAATTTGAATTCCTATAGGCCTTTCGTACTCGAAAATATCTAGTTTTTTGCGACTTTTCGCTGCGTCTCTAATTAATCCTTCAGAAGAAATAAATTCGGTATACATTAAATCTGCACCGCCTTGCTTGCAAACATAACGGAAAGGCGGATCGCTCACATCTTCCATCGGTGCTAACAATAAAGGGAATTCTCCCAAGTCAATATTTCCTATCTTTACAGACATTTTTCTATCTTCAAACAAAAATTAATTTCACAAAGGTACGAAATTCCAATTTATGCAAGCAATAAAGCCACTAAGAGAAGAAAATAGCCCTTATTTACAATTATTATTTTTAATGCTATATGCTTTGATAGGCGTTTTTGTATTTGCTATAATAGGTTTTATAAGTGCGATTGCCATGTACGGGCCTAACTTAATTACTAATACGGCTTGGTTAAGTGGTTCTGATTCTAGGCTTGTCCCTGCGCTTAAAATTATTTTAACTGCACAGCAATTCGGCTTATTTTTAACTCCAGCTATTCTTCTAGCAATAACAGAAGGCAAAAAGCCTAATCGTTTTTACGGAATGAGTATGCCAAAAGCAAATTCTTTACTTATAGTCATCCTAATCATGGCGGCTTCTACCCCAGCTATGGGTTTTATAAACGAGCTTAACCAGCAAATGCATTTACCTAGCTTTTTAAAAGGTGTAGAAAATTGGATGAGGAAAATGGAAGACGAAGGAATGGTAACCACAATGGCTATTTTAAAAATGAATAGTATAAGTGGCTTTTTAATCAATTTAACTGTGATTGCTGTTATTCCTGCGATTTGCGAAGAGTTTATATTTAGAGGTGGTTTACAAAGAACCTTTTTACGTATTTTTAAAAATCCTCATGTTGCTATTTGGACTTCTGCGATAATATTTAGTGCCATACACTTTCAATTTTTTGGCTTTTTCCCTAGGTTATTTTTAGGCGCCGCTTTTGGCTACATCTATTTTTGGACAGGTAGTATTTGGCATGCCGTTTTAGCCCATTTTTTAAACAACGGCTTTGCGGTAACAATGGCTTTTTACTTTCAAAAAAACAACCTACCAATTAACCAAGACGAAAATATGGCAGTTTCTTGGTATGTGTATTTAATTAGTGCAATATTAACCATAGCTTTGTTTAGGATTTTAAAAGATAAAACGACAAAAGAAAAGGTAATAGAATAATAATATTAATTGATGTCGAACATCTTCAACTTCCTCCCAGCAACAATCGTGATTACATTTTAATTATTTTATGAAAACCAGAGCAATAACCGCTTTTTTCTTTACGATTGTAATGCTTGCCTCATTATTAAACGGCTATACGTTTACTGGATTTTATTTAGTATTGAGTACATTGGCATTACTTGAGTTTTATAAAATGATTAAAATTGGTGGCATTCGTCCACATAGAAATATTGGCGTATTTGCCGCTGTGGTTATGTTTTCGTTAAACGCAGCTTATTATTTTTATCAGTTTGAATTAAAATATTTATTGCTGATCGTTCCTTTAATATTTTCTGTATTTATACTAGAGTTATACAAAAAAAATAAAATTCCTTTTGCTAACATTTCTTACACATTTGTTGGATTTATCTTTGTAACTATTCCCTTTTGTTTCTTTTTTTCCCTAGGTTTTTTAGCCGATTTTAACGCTTATAGCTTTCATTTACCATTAGCATTTTTATTGTTGCTTTGGGCTAGTGATACTGGAGCTTATTTATTTGGCGTTAAGTTTGGTAAAACGAGATTATTCGAGCGCCATTCTCCAAAAAAATCATGGGAGGGGTTTTTAGGCGGACTGTTTACAAGTGTTTTAGTTTCTTATTTAATTTCTACTCAATTTACAGAAATGAGCCCGCTTATTTGGGGCGGAATGGCCGTACTAATTGTTTGTTTTGGAACACTAGGTGATTTAGTAGAGTCTATGTTAAAACGGAGTTTAGATGTAAAAGACTCTGGCACATTGTTGCCGGGCCATGGAGGGTTTTTAGACCGATTTGATGGTTTATTAATAGCTGCGCCAGTTGTTTACGTTTACCTATATCTTCTGTTATACTAGGCTTTAATCTCATTTTTTAAATTAAATTTTTCAGAGGCAACGTTTTCTTGCCAAATTGCATTATGTGTATAAAGAGGATTATAAAATTAATCTAATTACGCTTTAAACTAAAATATGCAAATATTTCCAATAGAATTAATAGAAGGGTGTAAAAAAGGAAACGCAAAAGCACAGCGTAATCTTTTCGATTTCTATTATAGCTATATGTACAATGTTTGTCTCCGTTATGTTAAAGATGAAATGGATGCTGAAGATCGACTATCGGAAGGTTTTACAAAAGTCTTTAAACACATTAGCAAATTTACCTACGAACAAGAAAATGGTTTCAGGGCATGGATCAAAAAAATAATGGTCAACGAATGCCTGATGTTTTTACGTAAAAAGAATAATTTCTTTTTAGTGCCTCTAACTGATGCTGAAGAAATCGCAGTTGATGATATCAATCTAGAAGAAATAGGGGCCGCTTATATCTTACAAAGCATCGCTGAGTTGCCTATTGGCTACCGCACAGTTTTAAACCTTTATATCGTTGAAGGATATGCCCATGCAGAAATTGGTCAAATGCTCAATATTAAAGAAGCAACATCACGATCACAATTAAACAAAGCAAAACAAGCTTTAAAAGAGAAGCTTTTCACTTATAAATCTATCAATTATGGAAAAGGATAGTTTCGAAAGAGCATTACAAAAAATTGTTCTTCAGTCTGATGAAAACAGCCAGCAATTAGCAGGCAAAGACAATGTATGGAC
>JAIELS010000066.1 GCA_019752795.1 Sphingobacteriaceae bacterium | reverse complement strand
GTTTCGGCAACATCCAATGGTGCTCCAGCATCGCCCTCTATACAGCAAATCCCTTTACATTTATTTAAGTTACACACAAAGCTTTCGCTGATTAAATCCTCGTGCACTAATGTGCTTTGTACCTCTATCATGATTTACAAAATTAAGGGTTTATAAAGGAATAACCTAATTTTTAGTATCTAGTACAAAGTATATAGTATTTAGACAAAATGTTAGGCAGAAAAAAATGTTTCGTACTTATTAAAAAGTATATAGATGATTGATTAGCAGAATAGAATTTCTATCTAAGTACTATATACTAACTACTTAATACTCCCTATCCTTTTCCTATCGGATATTTTAAGCCTTCGGCTGATTTAATCTCAAGTGTTACTGAGCCAACCAAAATTTCTACTTCGGCTTTAACTGGAACTCTATTGCCATCATCGGTGATCCAAAGATATAATTTACTGTCTTTTTTAAAGATACGACCTGGTTTGATAGATGGGCTAAATTTTAAACACCTAATGTCACCTAATTTAGTCTTGATGACTTCTTTGCCTACATATTCTATTTGTAATTGAGAAATTTCATCTCCTAAAAAGTAATTGATTTTAAATTCATCACCAGTTTTCAATTTAGAGATATCCAAGCTTCTCGCAAAATAGTATGCAGATACCAAATCGAATGTTTGGGTAGTCGGTGCGGCAAAAGTACCGCTATTTGCCACTACCTTTTTACTATCTTGATAAAAGCGAGCTTTATCTTGTCGTCTGTAATTGGCTTCTCTGATATTTTCTTGATAAAAATAGGGTGTTAAATCTGTTTGATCGATATAGGAATCATAACGATCTCTTACTTTATAAAAAATATCAAAAGTACCGGAAGTTGATGCATCAACATTTAGCCGATAAGTAGGCTTATTATCAAATTTAAGATCTGATGGCAATACCTTAATGGTTGCTTCTGCAGCAGTGATAAAACCATATTTTAGTTTGTATTTTAAAACTTCTCCTTCCTTAAAAATTGGGTCTTTTTTTAAAGGTAGTTCTTGCGAAAAGCCAGAAAAGGCAATCAGCACACTCCATACGATTAAAACAATTATTCTCATGTACTAGGTTAAACAAAAAGTAATCCAAAAATATTAATCTTTTCGCTTATAGATGGGAACTGTTGAGCATGGTTCTCCATACATGATACTTTTTACTACCGGGGTAAGCAAAGCCGTTATTGCTACATATGCAGAAACTGGAACTGGAATATCTGCACAGCCTTTTACCACTACACGCTCATTAGCGAATGAGTTAATGTCAATTTTTGCTAAAGCCTTGGTATAAAGTACGGTTTCTAAAGTTTCTAAATCACCAAATACAAGCTCATTTACAAAAGGCATCATCCTATTGGCTAATAACATATAGGCCCAAGTAGGTACAATTGCATCTGCACTGCAGATTAAAGCAATATTTTTTCCTGTATATTGCTCCCAATCATGTGTTTTGATAAAATCTCTAAAATCTTTTTCTCTTAAGATTAATCCATGAAACAAATTGTCTTTAATATCATACACTAATCGTTCTCCTTTGTGGAAATATTCTTCGAGATTTAAGGTAATTAAACCACTTGATGCGACTTTATTGATAATGTTTTCTTGAATATCCATAGTTGTAAAATAAAAAAACCGTTCCGACTAGAGTCGGAACGGTTGCAAAATTACATAATTAAGCTTAATAGAATTTCACTCTATTGTCTTTTATCTCACTTTTATCTTGTAATGCTTGAAAAGCCCCGCCTAAAGCACGTTGCGTTACACCAAGCATAATCGTTTCTTTTTGCTTAAAGGTATTGCTCATTGGTGCAGGATTAAAAAGTCCATCAATAATGAAAACATATACCCCTTTATCACCTTCTATAACTTTAGACACTTTAGCCACTGGCGCACCAAATACAGCACCAACCACTTTGTTTTCTTGAGCTAAACCTGGTAAAATTGGATTAGCAAAAACTATATTCTGAACTGGCATAACCATTCTTCCTAGTTTTTGAGCAATCTGGTCAATATTTTCAGACATTGCTTTATTCATTTTCTCTGTTAACATTTTAGCTTTTACCGCATTCATTACCGCTGGCTTAATTTCAGTTTTAACATCTTCCAAAGTCAATTGTCCTTTTGGTCTAATGTTAGTTAAATGTGCAACAACAAAGCCATTGTCCATATTGTAAACTTGAGCAAGGACATCGTTCTTTTTAGCATCAAACGCATCTCTAATCAACTGACGTGGATTATCTAAACCAGGCGCAAAACCTTGTGTTGCAGTTACTTTATCTGCTAAACCAATCGTATATCCTTTTTTCTGAGCTAATTCCTTAAAATTATCACCTTTTACCTCACTTAAGAAAGCAGATGCTTTTTTATACGCTGCATCTCTTGTTTTCTGACTAGGTACCAGAGGTTTTTCTATATAGGCTAATTTAACTACTCTAGATGAGCCAATTTGTTTTACAATTTTGATGACATGAATACCGAATTGAGATTTCGCTACTTTAATATCGCCAGTTTGGCCATCAAATGCTGCATCTTCAAATGGCTTAACCATTGTACCACGAGCAAAAGTACCTAAATCGCCACCAGTGTCTTTAGATCCATCTACACTATATTTTTTTGCTAACTCTGCCATATTACCACCTTTTTGTAATACAGATTTTAATGAGTCTGCTAATTTCATTGCAACTACATCGCCACCTACCTTAGCTGGATCAATTAAAATATGACTAGCTTTTACTGAGTCTGGTGAAGTTTTAGCCCCAACAACTTTAATTAATTTATAAGATTCGCCAGATAATTTTGGTCCGTAATAAGTACCTACTGGGTAATTGAAAATCTCCGATTCAACTGCCGGATCCAATTTACCTTTAGAAATGTAAGTATAAGGTACTTTCACATCTGAATTGTTAGCGGCAAATAAAGAGTCGTTTGGTGTAACTTTAAAATCTTGAGCTAATTTATCTACTTGTGCTTTTACTGCTGCAGAATCTGCTGCAGTTGGCAAGAAGCTAAAAGATACATAGTCAAAACCACGAGTTTCTACTGGATTATCAAAACGTTTTTTATTTGCGTCGAAATAAGCTTGGTAATCAGCATCTGTAATTTTAACATTAGCATCTAAGATAGAGCTATAAGGCAAATCAACATATCTGAAACTAGCTAATTTATTTTTATTGCGATAATCATCAGTTGCTTCTAAAGAAGTAACATATACAGAATTACGAACAAGGTTTGAGTATTTTTGTTGTAAAGCTTGTTTTTCAATTTCGCTTTGCAACATATCCCATTGCGCTTTAAGTTGAGGATCTTTTGCCTGTGCTTTTAAGGAGCTGATTACACCCGCACGGTTAACTTGTCCAGTTTGTGGATCACCGAAATACTGAACGATTAGTGGACTTGGGTTATTACCTTGCAAAAGGTCAAATAACTCATCTCCAGAAATGGTTAAACCTAAACGGTTATACTCTTTTGTTAACACTGTATTTGCAATTTCTGCTTGCCATGCCTGATCTACAGCCATTGCCTGCATTTGCGGATTCATATTACCGCCATATTGTTGCTTAAATTGTGCAATACTTTGTTCTACTTTTGGACTAAACTCTTCGTATTTAATGTCTTGTCCATCAATTGAACCCACAACATTTCTAGATGATGCCAACATGTTACCTTGCGTAAGCAAAGGTTCTAAAACAAATAACGCTAATACCACTGCAATACCTCCTACTAGAAAATATCCCATTTTGGTACGCATGAATGTCATTACTCCCATATTATTTATTATTTTACTTTATTTTTAGAGGGCGCAAGATACAAATTTGTGCCTAAATAGAAAACATTAAATTAAATTTGATTTGACCCCTGATAATTAAGCCGATAACTGTTACAATAAAATAGCATTATTGTGCTAAATCACCCTTTACATAGGTAGAGCCTGAAGCCACTGTAATATCATAAGTACTGAAATCTTGTGGTGCCGAAAAACTGGTACCATTTAATATGCTTCCATCTTTTTTCGTTACTACGCCTGCGGGAGAAAAATACATTTTTTTCGCCTCATCCCAAGTTAACTCTTCTGTCCTAAATGTAATTGCATCGTTTACAACTACCACATTTTTCCTGAAAATGGTGATGCCCTCTGTTTCTTTGTTAATCGCATAGTCAGAAGTAATGGTGCCAGTAACCCTCAAAAATTGGTCGAAAAACTCAATTTTAACTCCTTTTGGCATTTCACTATAGCTAGCTCCTGTTGCAGGCACAACTTTATCTAAAATAGGGGCAAAACCTTTTGCTTTTACAAATCCAGAATCACTATAAATCACATCAGCACCAAGCGTTCTATCTTTGGTTAACGTAATTTTTTTTGATGAAATTGATTGCGCATTTTTTAAGTCGTCGTTAGTGCAGGACGAGCATAAAAACAAACCTATGAAAAGGATAAATAAGCCAGATTTAACGCCTAGCCTATTCATTAATCAAATTTAAATCTTTGGAACCATTTTGAATCATTAAGGGTAAAGCCTAAATGAAAATTAATATATCTTTCTTGTAGTAATCCATTGGCTAAACTTCCGCGTTGACCAAGCTCTGCAGTAATGTTCATTTTATAGAAAGATCCTCTTTCGAGGCGTGATAAAGGTAATCCTAGACCAAACGTTACGGCCATTTGTTTGATATCTTGGTTATTCATTTGGATGTAGGTTTTATCATATTGAAAACCCATTCGATATTCTACCCTTTTAAAGTAATTGTTAATGGAACTAAAATCTGGTGTTAATTGACCGCCTACAGAGAAACCATAGGTATCTTGTAACTTTTCTTGAGCCCCTGCAATTGAAAAATCAGACCATTTGCCCATTCTATAATCCATTCCGATTAACCATTTATCATTTTTCTGAATTGCTATACCAAAATTATGAACTAAGGGCAATTTCAGCTTAGCTTGATTATTCGCAACAGCTAATACCGTATCTAAAGCTGTACCTTCATTACCATTCGCTGTAATGTATTGTGTTACGTATCTTTCTTGTTTAGAGTTTAATGTCGAGTTTGAAACACCAGAATAACCCAATACAATTGTAGTCTTATTATCTAATCGAATGTCGTACTGTGCACCGTAAGAAAAATCAACTCCACCTACACTATTTTTATCTTGTATACGAGAATTAACTGAACCTGGATCATTTTGATATTCTGTAGACCTGCTCTCTATTAAGTTACCAAAAACATATTCAATATTGGCTCCCAACCTTAAGTGATCACCAAAACGTTTACCATAACCCAAGTATGCTTTTGTTAAACCGCCTTCTCCAGTATATAAATAACTAACTGTTTTTTGATTATCGGTCGTATTACCAACATTTGTTGTGTTTTTAAAATTATACCCTAATTCAGAATATGGAAGAATACCAAAACTCAATGCAGAGGTTTTTGTAACAGGGAAAGCTAATGCCACATGTGCAATGTTAGCATTAAAACTTGTTTCTGTAAGACTATTATTTTTCAACTCTGTATAACTACCACTTAAACCAAGATCTAAAGTTGTAGTGTTAATTGTAGCATAAGATGCAGGGTTTTGCATATTAATATTGTTGAAAAAAGTATGCTTACCTACAGCTGTAGAGATCCCACCCATAGCCCTAAGTTGTGGCAATAAAGTGCCTTTAATATTTCCAACACCAAATTTAGAATAAGGAGATTGTATGGTTACTTGTGCATTTACGGCAAGACTTGTTAGCAATAAGCCTACTGCAAACGTATATTTCAATTTTTGGTACATATTATAATGTAATAACTTCATTTAATCCTTTTAAAACTAAATATTGATCGTATTTAATTTGGCTTGCAAAGATGCTGTTTTTTAATTGTTTGTTCAAAAAATCTGCATCACCGCCTGTTAAAATTACTTTTAAGGCTTTGTTTTTTTTATTTTCTAAGGCAATAAAGCCTTCTATTTCATTTATAACCCCTTGTAATACACCATTTTTTAATGCATTTTGGGTGTTTGTTCCTTGTGGAATAATTTCATCTTCATTATTCCAATTTATTAAAGGTAGTCTACCTGTATAATGGTTTAAAGCTTTAAAACGCATGTTGATACCTAAACTAATACTACCTCCAAAATACTCACTTTCTGCATTCAATACATCGTAAGTAATACAAGTTCCCGCATCTATCATTAAACAAGCCTCGCCTGGATATAAACAATGCGCAGCGATAACTTTTGCCCACCTATCTAACCCTAAAGTAGCAAGTGTTTGATAATTATTTTTTACACCTGCTGTTATTGCTGTAGTAAATGGAATATAAATTATCTTTTGCTTTAAAAAATCTGCTAATTCATTAACCTGTTGTTTAACGCTAGAAACAGTAACATTTTTAACCTGGTACTGATCAATAAGCTGAGTTAAACTATTTTCATCCAATGTTTTTAATCGCTGATAATATATCAGCTCTTTTTGCTTGAAAACCGCTAGCTTACTGTATGTATTTCCTATATCTATAACCAGATTATGCATTAAACGCTTAAAATTTATATTCAACTGCGAATTTAAACTTTAGGACACAAAGCTATTAATCTTTAGCAAGTTTCAAGGTATCAAATTGTTAAAAAAAGTTAAACAAATAAAAAGTACTGGATGCAAAGTACGAGTACTACAAAGAGCGATTCGTAAACCCAACGTTTTTTAGCATTAGAAAAATAATAAGCTAACAGCACTGCCCCTGGAGGAACGCTTAATATAAAGTGATACACCCTGAAATCTGGTTTGGTATAAAAACTAATTATGGTTACAATAAAAATGAAAAACAACATTTGAAATGCTTTTCTCGTACTGATAAAACTTCTGAAAAAATTCTCACGTAATTGAAGCGTAGCTAGAATAATAATTAAACCAACTGGAATAAGCACCAGATAGTCATCATAATTGATTTGAAGTATGGAAGGAAATTTGTTAGCTAAAGGACGCCATATTTGATAAAACTGATTGATGCTATCATTCCAATAATAGTAAACTGCGATAAAAAAGAAAATCGTTAAAAACCCAATTAAACCGACAATCCATTCTCTCCAATTAAAAGAACGATAAAGCAGTAGACTTAACCAAAGCATAACTAATAGTACAATAAATGGAAAATAGATGAGCGTTCCAATGGCGATAATCATGCCTATATCTAACATCATCATCATTGCGTTTGGCGCTTTACCAATTTTCATAAATTTATCTATCATCCAAATGAGCAAAAAATTGCAAATTAATGGTGGACTTAAAATTAAAAATTGCAAAAAAAGACTTGAGCCTGTAATGTAAAGTAAGGCAGGCAAATAGCTTGGTTTAGCTAATAAGCCATGGTTATTGATAATTCTATTGAACAAAATTGCTTGTAAAAAAACAAGTACCGAAGCAATGCTGATGTTTAACAAGGGCGAAAATGTACTTGTTAATGGGATTTGAATAAAAAACTTAGTGTATGATTCTAAAAACTCGAAATTTAGTTTTTCTGGTAAATTAACCAAAATGGCCAATCGCATAAATAGGGTATATGCGGCTAGAATAATTAGATTAATTGGATTTAAACTTCTAAAAAGATTGATCATGCTCTATTTGCCAACAGCAAAGTAAAGAAATTTATCTGGCAAAAGACTTTACAACTTGATCAATTATTTCGGCAGTTTGATCTGGAAAATTGAATTGATGTGGCTGCGGCTGATGAATGAAGTTTTTTAAGTTTAGCAACCAGTTATAATCTCCTGCCCAAATTACTGGCAAACCCAATTGCTGAAGCGCATAAGCATTGCATAGTTGTTCGTATTGATTTTTCATTGGAACCACCAATAATTTTTTCCCTAGGTATAAGGCTTCGGCTGGACCTTCAAAACCACCGCCAGTAAGTAAACCTTCGCAACTTGCCAAACTTTGGTTAAAGCTTTCATTATGCACAGGTTTAACTTCAACATTTCCATCAGTATAAGTTAATTGGGTATGCTTAGCAAAAACTTGCCACCTTACTTGCGGAATTTGCTTTAACAATTTAACTAAGTATTGATCATCAAAAGCGGGTAAATAAACTGTATAGTGCCCTAAATTTGTAGGAGTTAAACTTCTAATTTCACTTCTAATCACCGGCGTATTGATAAAATGGTCATACCGTTCGAAGTGAAAACCCACATGATACGTTGTTGGTGCATAATGATTTAGGATGTGCTTTCCCCAATCTTTTGTTCTTGGTCGAGGAACTTTTTTAGACTCAAAAGAAGCTTGATGACTTAGTGAAACGCTTTCTAAACCTTGCATTTTACAGGCCCAAGCTGTGATAGGTTCAAAATCGTTAATAATTAAGTTATAGTTTTTTAATGGTACAGCTTTCATGTCTTTCCTAAACTTAGGCAAGTTCATATTACGCCAGGTTTTGAGATAATCTATACCCCCACTTTTACCAAAAATAAAACTAAAGAATCTCTGTGCGATTATATCGAGAAGGGTTGCTTGTATAGATTCAGTTTGAAGAAACGGAAACACCGGGGAGTCGGTATAGAACATAGAATATAAGCGCGTATCCATATGTGTTGAAGCAACCATACCATCAAAACCCAACGTAGAACTTTAAAGTCCACATGGCGATCCTGGCTTAGAAACAAATCTGCAAACCTTAGACAATTTAAAAACTTTTGTTCAAAGATTCAGTCAAAGAAACAAATTACTCTATAG
>JAIELS010000144.1 GCA_019752795.1 Sphingobacteriaceae bacterium | reverse complement strand
CTAAAGAAAAAGTAGATATCGCCATTATTGAAGTAGGTTTAGGTGGAAGGTTAGATTCTACAAATATCATTACACCAGAACTAGCTGTTATTACAAACATTAGTTTAGACCATACCAATATTTTAGGCGATACACTTCAAGAAATTGCATTTGAAAAAGCTGGCATTATTAAAAAAAATATTCCAATAGTTATTGGCGAAAATGATAAGGAGACTGAAAGTATATTTTTAAATAAAGCAAAAATAGAACATGCTCCTATTTCCTTTTCTGACATCAATTTAACCACGCAAAACATAAATAAAAAAGGTAATTTATTAACTCTAGATCTTTGTAAAGGTGATGAAATTCTATTTTCAAAATTAGCTTTAGATTTAACGGGCACCTATCAAATAAAAAATATTAAGACTATAATTCAAACTGTCTTAAACTTAAGAAAGCTTGGATATTCAATCCCAGATAATGCTATTTATAGTGGATTAAAAAATGTAAAAAAATTAACAGGCCTACAGGGAAGGTGGCAAACAATTGCTAAAAAACCACTTACCATTTGTGACACTGGACATAACAAGGCTGGGATAACCGAAGTAATTCAGAACATTAACAATACCAAACATCAAAATTTACATTTTGTAATTGGAATGGTAAAAGACAAGGATATTTCTGGAGTTTTAGCCATTCTTCCTAAAAACGCGATATACTATTTCTGTCAGCCTAACTTAGAAAGAGCTTTAACAAGTATAGAACTTTGCAGCCAAGCAAAAGAGTTTAATTTAAAAGGTAAAACATTCTCCACTGTTGCTGATGCTTACGCTAATGCTAAACTAAATGCAAAAGAAAAAGATTTAATATTTATAGGTGGTAGTACATTTGTCGTAGCAGAAATTTTATAATAAATATACGATTTCTTCATATCAGATTGCTATTTTTACACTTAATCAAAGCTAAAAATAATGAGACTAAAAACCCTTTTTGCTACCTTACTCATATTATCTTTTGTTCAATTACATGCACAAAAAATAGTAAAGCCAAATACAACAGCTATTGCTAATCCCTACCCAAAAACAATAGCTAGACCAAAATTAGTAGTTGGTCTGGTTATCGATCAAATGCGTTGGGACTATTTATATCGCTATTATGATCGATATAGTAAAGGAGGTTTCAAACGTTTAATTAATGACGGTTTTTCTGCAGAAAACACATTTATTCCATATACACCAACCTATACTGCTTGTGGCCACGCCTCTATTTATACGGGTTCTGTGCCATCAATTAACGGTATTATCGGCAATAACTGGTATGATCCAGAATTAGGAAGAGACGTATATTGTACAGAAGATAAAGGAGTTAAAACTGTAGGTAATGCTGGAAGAGCGGGTGAAATGTCGCCCCAAAACATGTTAGTTACAACAATTGGAGACGAATTACGCTTAGCTACAAACTTTAAAAGTAAAGTAATTGGAATTTCTCAAAAAGACAGAGGATCTATATTACCTGCTGGTCACTCTGCAAATGCAGCATATTGGTATGACGGTGGTACCGGAGATTGGATAACAAGTACCTATTATATGGAGACTTTGCCAAGGTGGGTATCAGATTATAACAAAAAGAAAGTTGCTAACGATTTTTATGCTAAAGATTGGAATACTTTATATCCTATTGAAACCTATACCCAAAGCACTGCCGATAATAAACCTTATGAAGGCAAATTTAAAGGTGAAGAAACTCCTACATTCCCACATAAACTCGATAGTTTCATCGGTAAAAATTATGGAATGGTTACTAGCACACCTTATGGTAACACCATGACTTTTGATTTGTCGAAACTTGCCATTCAGAATGAAAAGTTGGGTCAAACTGGAAATACAGACTTCTTAGCTGTTAGTTGTTCATCAACAGATTATGTTGGTCACCAATTTGGACCAAACTCTATAGAAGCAGAAGATACCTACCTTAGGCTAGACAAAGATTTAGAAGATTTCTTTAACTATTTAGATAAAACTTTGGGAAAAGGAAATTACTTATTTTTCCTATCTGCAGACCATGCAGTTGCACATGTTCCGGGTTTTATGGCCGAGAACAAATTACCATCTGGAACAATAAGCAATTCTACCCTTCGTAAGGGATTGGATACGTTAATGAATAAAAAATTTAACCTATCAAAATCTGTATTAACGGTAATGAACAATCAGGTATATTTCGACCACAGTGTTATAGATAATCAAAAAGTGGATTTTAAAGAAATTAAACAAACTGCTATCGATTATTTAAGAAAACAAAACGGTATTTCAGATGCTGTAGACCTTCGAATTTTAAATACTGCCACAATTCCAGAAGAAATAAGAAACCGAATTACCAATGGTTACAATGCCCGTCGTAGTGGAGATATCTATTTTATATCTAAATCTAATTGGTTCGATGGTGGTGCAACAGGAACAACTCATGGAGCATGGTATCCATACGATTCCCACATCCCTTTGGTGTTTATGGGCTGGAATGTTAAACCTGGTAAAACAAATAAAACATATTATATGTCAGATATAGCCCCTACTTTAGCGGCAATGTTACACATCCAAATGCCAAGTGGCAGCATTGGTAATCCAATAACAGAAATTACCAACCGTTAATTTAGTTTTTTTTTAGAAAAGCAAAAGCAGGACAACAAACAACGTTAGTCCTGCTTTTGCTTTTAGTCCTCATTACGCAAGGCTCCATTCCGGGCTAATCCGGTCAATCAGGTTTATAAAATTTAAACAAAGCAGCAAAAAAAGGTTGTAAATAGCTTGTATCTATTAAGTGATTAATAGCATCAATTAGTAGTTTTTGCTAACTTTGCATACCAAATACAAAACCTACATGGAACAAATTCAAGTATACAAACCAAAAAATAAAATTCGTTTTGTTACAGCTGCTGCACTATTCGATGGTCACGATGCCACTATTAATATCATGCGTCGTATTTTACAATCATCTGGAGCAGAAGTTATCCATTTGGGTCACAATAGATCAGTAGAAGAAGTGGTAAATTGTGCCATACAAGAAGATGTGCAGGGTATTGCCATGACATCCTATCAAGGTGGGCACATCGAATATTTTAAGTACATGTATGATTTATTGCAAGAAAGAGGTGCAAAACATATTAAAATATTTGCAGGTGGCGGTGGAGTAATTCTTCCTTCAGAAATAGAAGAATTACAAGCACATGGCATCACAAGAATCTATTCACCAGACGATGGTCGTAAAATGGGTTTACAAGGCATGATTAACAACATGTTAGAACAAACTGATTTTATCACTACCAAAACAATCACTAACGAGTTAGAAAATATTCCAAAAAAAGAAATTAAAAGTATTGCTTCTGCAATTACTGTAGCAGAAAACGACCCAGAAGGTGCGCAAGCCTTTGTTGATGAGTTAAAAAAATTAACCCTAAGTAACCAAGCTCCAGTTTTAGGCATTACAGGTACTGGCGGTTCTGGAAAGTCTTCTTTGGTAGATGAATTAGTACGTAGATTTTTAGTTGAAGTAAAAGACAAAACGATAGCAATTATTTCTGTAGACCCATCTAAACGTAAAACAGGTGGCGCTTTACTAGGAGATAGAATTAGAATGAATGCGATTAATAACCCAAGGGTTTATATGCGTTCATTAGCAACACGTCAGGCAAATTTGGCACTTTCTAAAAATGTTCAAGAAAGTATAGACATCTGTAAAGCAGCTGGATACGATTTGATTATTGTAGAAACTTCTGGTATTGGTCAGTCTGATACTGAAATTACTGAGCATTGTGATGTTTCGCTATATGTAATGACACCAGAGTTCGGAGCCGCTACACAATTGGAGAAAATCGATATGTTAGATTTTGCTGATTTAGTTGCCATCAATAAATTTGATAAAAGGGGTGCTTTAGATGCTTTGCGTGACGTACGTAAACAATACAAACGCAATCACAATCTATTTGATGCTAAAGATGAAGAAATTCCCGTTTATGGCACAATGGCTTCGCAATTTAACGACCCCGGAATGAACAACCTTTTCGTTGCATTAATTAAAGGTATCAAAGAAAAAACTGGGGTAGATTTCGTATCATTAATGGAAATGACGGCAACACAGTCAGAAAAAATATACATCATTCCACCAGATCGTATTCGTTATTTATCAGAAATAGCTGAAGCAAGTGAAACTTACAATGAATTTGTAGATAAACAATGTAAAATCGCCAGAAAACTATATCAACTTCAAGGCGTAATTGGTTTCTCTAATGATTTTGAAAACTTTGGCGAAGGCTTAAAAGATGCTTATACATTCTTAGAAGAACAATTAGATGGCGATTGTAAACGTTTACTTCGCCAATGGCCAGAAACTAAATTAAAATATAAAGCAGAATTTTTCATTTATAAAGTTCGTGATAAAGAAATAAAGCAGCCTTTATTTTACGAATCACTTTCTAAACTTCAAATTCCTAAGGTTTCTTTACCTCGTTATGAAGACTGGGGTGATATTTTACGCTGGTTATTAACAGAAAATGTACCTGGAGAATTCCCTTATGCGGCTGGAGTATTTCCACTTAAACGTGATGGAGAAGATCCTACACGTATGTTTGCCGGAGAAGGCGGACCTGAAAGAACAAATAAACGTTTTCACTACGTTTCATTAGGTCAACCTGCACATCGTTTGTCAACTGCTTTTGACTCTGTAACATTATATGGAGAAGATCCTCATATTCGCCCAGATATATATGGCAAAATTGGTAACTCCGGGGTAAGTATTGCAACTATAGATGACGCCAAAAAATTATATTCTGGCTTTGATCTTTGCGCATCTTCTACTTCAGTATCTATGACAATTAATGGCCCTGCTCCTATGTTATTAGGTTTTTTTATGAATGCAGCAATAGATCAGCAGTGCGAGAAATACATCATCGAAAACGGACTTGAAAAAGAAGTTGAAGATAAAATAAACAAAATTTACAAAGCTAAAGGCATTAAAAAACCCATTTATCAAGGAGAATTACCTCAAGGTAATAATGGTTTAGGTTTAATGCTTTTAGGCGTAACAGGCGACGAAGTATTACCAGCTGATGTATATTCAAAAATAAGAGCTTATGCAATTAGTTCAGTACGTGGCACAGTTCAAGCCGATATATTAAAAGAAGATCAGGCTCAAAATACTTGTATATTCTCTACAGAATTCGCATTACGGATGATGGGTGATATTCAAAAATATTTCATAGATGAAAAAGTTAGAAATTTCTATTCTGTTTCTATTTCAGGTTACCATATCGCTGAAGCTGGTGCAAATCCAATTTCACAATTGGCATTTACGCTAAGTAATGGTTTTACTTTTGTAGAATATTACTTAAGCAGAGGAATGAATATTGATGATTTTGCGCCTAACTTGTCTTTCTTCTTTAGCAATGGTATCGATCCTGAATATTCAGTAATTGGGCGTGTTGCTCGTAGAATTTGGGCAAAAGCAATTAAAAACAAATACAAAGGAAACGATCGTTCACAAAAATTAAAATACCATATTCAAACTTCGGGTCGCTCGTTACATGCCCAAGAAATTGATTTTAATGATATCCGAACAACTTTACAAGCTTTATATGCAATTTACGATAACTGTAACTCTTTGCATACCAATGCTTACGATGAAGCCATCACAACACCTACTGAAGAATCAGTACGTAGAGCAATGGCAATTCAATTGATCATCAATAGAGAATTGGGTTTAGCTAAGAATGAAAATCCTTTACAAGGTGCATTTATTATTGAAGATTTAACAGACTTAGTAGAAGAAGCTGTTTTAGCAGAATTTAAACGGATTAACGATCGTGGTGGAGTACTTGGTGCAATGGAAACGATGTATCAACGTGGCAAAATACAAGAAGAAAGTTTATATTATGAAACATTAAAACACACGGGAGAATATCCAATTGTAGGTGTAAATACCTTCTTAAATAAAAATGGTTCGCCTACAATTGTTCCTGGAGAAGTGATTAGAGCAACGGAAGAAGAAAAACAATTCCAAATTAATGCATTAAAAGAATTCCAACAAAGGAATAAAGATCATACAGTTGAAGCATTAAAAAAACTTCAAAAATCTGCTATTGCTGGAGAAAATATCTTCGAACACTTGATGGAAGTTTGTAAAATTTGTTCTTTAGGACAAATTAGTAACGCCTTATATCAAGTTGGTGGACAATACCGTAGAAATATGTAGTTATTCTCTCATTTAAATAGATTATAGTATAATTTATTTAAATGAGAGACAGTTATGTTCTGAGATACTAAAATGCTATTATCTTAGTATTTATTAAATAAACTATATATGAATGTCTCTTATTAATTATATCACTGCTGATGAAGCAGTTAAAAATATTCAATCAGGAAACAGAGTTTTCTTACATGGAAGTGCTGCTACACCGATTCACATCATCCAAGCCCTTTTAAATAGATATCAGGAATTAAAAGATGTAGAATTTGTAAGCATATCAAACTTTGGTGATATTGATTTCAACGATGAAAAGTATAGAAAAAGCTTTTTTATCAACTCGCTTTTTGTATCAGCAAATACAAGACAAGCTGCTAACAGCAATTATGGTGATTATATCCCAATATTTTTAAGTCAAATCCCTCAATTATTTAAATCAAATATTCTACCAGTAGATGTCGCAATCATTCATGTTTCTCCTCCAGATAAACATGGTTACTGTTCATTAGGCACTTCTGTTGATATTGCAAGAGCAGCTGTTGAAGTTGCGAAGTATATTATAGCACAGGTTAATCCAAAAATGCCACGTACACATGGCGATAGTTTTATTCATATCAATGAAATAGATAGTTTGGTTTGGCATGAAGTAGATTTACCAGAAGTAAATTATGAACAAGGTGGAAACGATTCTATTCGGCAAATTGGAAAAAATATAGCTGAGTTAATTGAGGACGGTTCAACTTTACAATTAGGTATTGGAACAATCCCAGATCAACTACTCAAAAACTTAACAAATCATAAAAACTTAGGTTTACATACAGAGATGCTATCTGATGGGGTTATTCCGTTAATTAAAAATGGAGCAATCAATAATAGTCAGAAAAAAATAAATAAAGGTAAATCTGTTACCAGCTTTATGGCGGGTACTAGAAAACTTTATGACTTTGTAGATGACAATCCAGAAATAGAAGTTTTAGATATAAGTTATGTGAATGATACAAGCGTAATTAGAAAAAACAATAATATGATTGCGATAAATAGTGCAATAGAAATTGATTTAACTGGTCAAGTTTGTGCCGATTCTATCGGAACTTATCAATATTCTGGTATTGGTGGTCAAATGGATTTTATGCGTGGCGCATCCCTATCACAAGGTGGAAAACCAATCATTGCATTACCTTCAATTACAAATAAAGGTATCTCAAGAATTACTCCATTTTTGAAAGAGGGCGCAGGAGTAGTAACAACAAGAGGTCACGTACACTGGATAATTACAGAATACGGTAGTGTAAATTTGTTTGGTATGAATTTAAAACAAAGGGCAAAAGCATTAATAAGTATTGCTCATCCAACACATCAAGAAAATTTAGAACGAGCGTTTTATGAAAGGTTTAAGTAACAAAAAAGGCGAGTAAAAACTCGCCTTTCATTTATGCATTAATCCAACTAAACTTATAATCCATCGTTGGGTTTTTCATTCTATCTGCTACTCTTAATAATCGATCAGGTAAGTTCATCACATAATCTCGTGCTTTTTCTCCTGCTTCATTTAAATCTTGCATACTCTCAATTTTCCATTCTTCAATTAATGATTGCATAATTTCAACATAATCTACAGCTGTATATACTCCTAATCTTTGTGCAGCATCTGTAAAATGACCAAAAGTTTGTCCAATTTTTAATCCCATTTCACGTAAAAAGTGAGCAGGCATTACAATTTTTTTACGCATCATATCCTCAAAAGCTATCATTGCTTCACTTGGATCAACTTCAAAAATTTTAGACATAAAATCTTTATATGCTTTTGCATGACGGGCCTCATCAGCCGCAATTACTCCACACATTTTAGATAATAAGGTATCACCATCTTTTTTAGCCAAAGAAGCTACACGTCTATGAGAAATGTTGGTAGCCATTTCTTGAAAGCTAGTATAAATAAAATTACGGTAAGGATCATGACCAGTACCAATATCAAAACCATCGGCAATTAAATATTGTGTAGAAATTTCCATTTGGCGCATATCCACACGACCAGACAAATACAAATATTTATTCAAAAGATCCCCGTGTCTATTTTCTTCTCCTGTCCATGCTCTATTCCATTTCACCCATCCACCTTCTTCATCTCTAGAAATATCATCCATCATCATTAACCAAGATTCATAAGTAGGTAATGCTTCCTCGGTAATTGTATCACCAATTAAAACAGCAACTAAATCATAAGATAAATCCTTAGCATTTTCTCTTAAAATCTTAATGTCTTGATAAAAAGAGTCTTTAGTTGAATCTGGCAGAAAATCAGAAGGTTGCCAATTCGTATCGATAGGTTTCAAATAGGTTGGCATCATCTTAATCATATATTTTTCAATATGTACTAATACTTCCTTTCTTGATCCGAAATTGATGTTCATCGTTTTTTTAATTAAGCTACAAAGATAAGCATAATGGCCAATTTTACCTTAGCTTATTTGTAATTAAATCAATGATATTCATCATTATCAATTGTTATTGTAGGATCAAGCTTTTTTTTTCTGTAATAAAATGATTCCTATCATATCCAGTATTACTGAAGAACTGTTTAAAGCTT
>JAIELS010000068.1 GCA_019752795.1 Sphingobacteriaceae bacterium | reverse complement strand
CACCTTTTTAAATACTCCTTTTGAAGGTGGAAGGCATGCAAATAGAGTAGAGAAAATATCATGTTAAATGACATTCAATTAAACCATCAAGTATTTTAATACTCTCATAAGGATAAAAATTAAATCATAAAAACTGAACAGCAAGCATGCCTTAACTGTTCTAATAATTAACATAACCAAAAACAATAATAAAACTGATGAAAAAACAATTTTTATACACTGGCTTAGCCTTAATGCTAAGTTTAAGTGCTATGGCACAAAACAAAGACGCCATTAAATTTAGTAAAACTATCACTAAAGATAGAGGCCATGACCATTTATCTATTTTAGCTTCTGATGAATATGAAGGTAGAGAAACAGGAAAAAAAGGCGCTTGGATGGCTGCAGAATATATCAAAAAACAATTTAAAAGCTTTGGCTTAGTTGGCCCTGTTAAAGAAGGTAATGATCCTTATTTTCAAAAAATAGGTTATGCTTCTTTAAGTTTATCTAAATCTCAATTAAGTGTTAACGGAGCAGCTAAAGAAAATTTAAAAGACTTTTATATTACACCTGCAACTGTTAGTTCTACAGGCTTTGATATTAAAGGTAATGCTGTTTTATTTGCAGGTTATGGCTTAAACAAAGAAGGTTTTAACGAATATGAAGGACAAGATGTTGCTGGTAAAATTGTAATGATTTTTGCAACTGGTGATCCAACAGCTACACCTCCTCCTCCTGCTGCACCTGGAACACGTCGTGCACCATCTAGCGTTGGCAGTCAGCAAGCTAAAATTAAATACCTAGTAGATAACAAAGCTGCAGGTGTACTAGTTATCAATGCAAATGTTGACAATCTTAATCCAAGAATGAAAGAGATGCTTCAAAATGGCAATCCATATTTGAAAACTGCAGAAAGAATGAAACAAATGGCAGCATCGGCAGGTTTACCAACTGTAGTAATTGGTACAGCAGTGGCTAATCAAATTTTAGCTGGTGCAAATACTACCTTAGAGGCTGTAAAAGCTAAGATTGATGAATCTAAAAAACCAGCATCAGTTAACATTAATATTCCAATATCATTTGCTGCAAAAAGCATCGAAACAGATGTAAGAGCAGAAAACGTTTTAGGTTTCTTAGAAGGTTCTGATCCTAAATTAAAACACGAAGTATTAGTAGTTACTGGTCATTATGATCACATTGGTTTAGTTGCCGACCCTAATGCAGTAGACAAAGTAAATAATGGTGCAGATGATGACGGTTCTGGAACTACAGGTGTATTAATGTTAGCAGAAGCTTTCTCTAATGCTAAAAAAGCAGGTAAAGGTCCTAAAAGAAGTATCCTGTTCATGACAGTTGTTGGTGAAGAAAAAGGTTTATTAGGTTCTGAATGGTATTCAGAGCACCCAATTTTTTCAATTGAAAATACTATTGCTAACTTAAATATTGACATGATTGGCCGTGGTGACGATAGTCGCCCTGGTGATAACAATTTTGTTTATATCATTGGTTCGAACATGTTAAGTGATGATTTAGACAATGTAAGTAAAAAAGCAAATGCTGATTATGTAAATATCACTTTAGACGAAAAATACAATAACCGTACTGATCCTAACCGTTTTTATTACCGTTCAGATCACTACAACTTTGCTAAATTTGGTATTCCAGTAATTTTCTATTTCAATGGTGTACACAAAGACTATCACCAACCAGGAGATGAGGTTAGCAAAATCGATTTCCCAATGTTAGCTAAAAGAGCACAATTGGTTTATTTTACAGCATGGGAATTAGCAAATGGCGCTAAACGTCCGGTTGTAAATAAAAACGAAGATGGTACGCTAAAAACTAAATAATTTTTAAAAAAATATTCCAATCCCGATAGAAAGTATCTATCGGGATTTTTTTTGTCTATAACTTTTGATCTTTCTTCGCTTTTAACTTTGGTCTTTAAACTTTAGCCTTGTATATTTGAGCATGAGTACTACTGCAGAAGAATTCTTGGTAAAATCTGATGAAAAGGCATTTGATATGCCTCATCGTAAAACCATTAATCATAATATTGGCAAATACAATGTTGCAGTAGAAAGAGGTTTATCAAAATTTGTAAATCTAGAAGCATCTAAGAAAAAAGCACACGTGATTAAATGGCGTGTAATGGAAAATTTAGATAAATTTTTACCAGAATTTGAATCTAATTTTCAAAAAAGAGGTGGCAAAGTAATTTGGGCAAATGATGTAGAAGAAGCTCAAAAAGAAATTCTAAATATCATTCAAAAAAGAGGTGGTAAAACAGTCATTAAATCAAAATCAATGACTACTGAGGAAATTCATTTAAATGAGTTTTTAGAAAAGAATGATATTGAATCATTGGAGAGTGATTTAGGCGAATATATTGTTCAATTACTTGGACAAAAACCATATCACATTGTAACCCCTGCAATGCATTTAAGCAAGCAAGAAATTGCACAATTGTTTCATGAAAGATTTGGCACACCTGTAGAGGCTACTCCAGAACAATTAACTCAAAAAGCCAGAGAATTACTACGTGAAAAATATTTGAGAGCAGATATTGGTATTTCTGGCGGAAACTTTTTAA
This sequence comes from Sphingobacteriaceae bacterium, assembly GCA_019752795.1. Taxonomy (GTDB): domain Bacteria; phylum Bacteroidota; class Bacteroidia; order Sphingobacteriales; family Sphingobacteriaceae; genus Pedobacter. The sequence goes on along the minus strand of JAIELS010000068.1, from coordinate 6,355 downwards.
TAGCAGATACAGGAAGTATTGCATTAACAGAAAATGAAGGAAATGCTCGTTTGTGTACCACTTTTCCTAAAGTACATATCGCAATAGTTGGGATAGAAAAAATCATTCCTTCAATCGCAGACTTAGATCTTTACTGGCCTTTATTAGCTAGCCATGGCACCGGACAAAACTTAACAGTTTACAATACCATTTTAAGTGGGCCTAGACAAGCTGATGAAACCGACGGTCCAGAAGAAATGTATGTCATTCTTTTAGACAACGGGCGAACCAATCTATTGGCACAAAAAGAACAACGACAAGCATTATACTGTATTCGTTGTGGTGCTTGTCTAAATGCTTGCCCTGTGTATAAAAATATTGGCGGACATACTTACAACACAACTTATAGTGGACCAATTGGTTCTATCATCACTCCGCATTTTAAGGGTATGAAAGAATTTAAACACCTAAGCTACGCTTCTAGTTTGTGTGGAAAATGTACTGAAGTATGTCCTGTTAAAATTGATATCCATAAAATGTTATTGTTAAATAGAAGAGATGCGGCCTCCAAACACGAAAACACTAAAACAGAAGATATAGGCTGGGGTTTATGGAAGAAAGGAATGTCTAAACGTTCTTTAATGGATATGTTGAGTGGAAATATAAAAAACTTCTTTCTTAAAACATTTTTCAAAAAAAGCTGGGGCAAGTATAGAGCAATGCCAGAAATTGCACCTAAATCCTTTGCTAAACAATGGGAAGAATCTAAAAAAAGTCCTGAGTCATAAGTTAAAATTATTGAGTAATAACATCAATAAATCTCTAAATATCATTTACAATTTACCAACAACCAATCACTAACCAAAATGCAGTTTGATAGAAAAGATAAAGACGATGCTCAGCTTTTAAGCTTATATAAAACATTGCTATATCCACGAATGGTGGAAGAGAAAATGTTGATTCTATTAAGACAAGGAAGAATTGGCAAATGGTTTTCTGGTATTGGGCAAGAAGCCATTGCTGTTGGCAGTACTTTGGCTATGCAAAACGATGAATATATCTTGCCTATGCATCGGAACTTAGGTGTTTTTACCAGTAGAAATATTCCTTTAAAAAGATTAATGGCGCAGTGGCAAGGTAAAATTTCTGGTTTTACTAAGGGCAGAGATCGCTCTTTTCACTTCGGCACACAAGACTATAAAATTATCGGAATGATTTCCCATTTGGGACCGCAAATGGCATTAGCCGATGGCATTGCACTCGCAGATTTAATAGAAAATAAAAAAAATGCTACTTTGGTTTTTACTGGAGACGGCGCTACTAGTGAAGGAGATTTTCATGAAGCGATTAACGTAGCTTCTGTATGGAATTTACCCGTTATCTTTTTAATAGAAAACAATGGTTATGGTCTTTCTACTCCTATTAATGAACAATTTAACTGTAAAAATTTAGTAGATAGAGCGATTGGTTATGGTATTGAAGGCATTCAACTAGATGGCAATAATATATTGGAAGTATATGATAAATTAAGTGAGGTTGCGGCCAGTATTAGAGAAAATCCTCGTCCGGTTTTGATTGAATGTTTAACTTTTAGAATGCGTGGGCACGAGGAAGCTTCAGGCATTAAATATGTACCTCAAGACCTTTTAGATGCTTGGGCAACAAAAGATCCTGTTAAAAACTTCGAAAATTATTTAGTTGCTGAAGGCGTATTGAATGAAGAAACGATTGCGCAGATTAAACATAATTACAAAGTTGAGATTGAGACTGATATTGAAGCAGCATTTAATGAAGAAGAGCCCGTTGCAAACGAAGGGAGGGAACTGGCGGACATGTATTTTCCATATGATCAAATAGTTACAAACCCAGGATCTACTCAGACAGAAAAACGTTATTTAGACGCAATTACAGAAGGTTTAAGAGAAGGAATGCAGCGCTATGATAATTTGGTTATCATGGGACAAGATATAGCTGAATACGGTGGCGCTTTTAAAATTACAGATGGCTTTGTAGCTCAATTTGGCAAACCAAGGGTACGCAACACCCCTATTTGCGAATCGGCAATTGTTGGCGCAGGCTTAGGTTTATCTATCAATGGTTATAAAGCAGTTGTAGAAATGCAATTCGCCGATTTTGTAACCTGTGGTTTTAATCAGATTGTAAATAATTTAGCTAAAACACACTACCGTTGGGGCGAAAAAGCTGATGTTGTGGTACGCATGCCAACCGGAGCAGGTACTGGTGCAGGTCCATTTCACTCGCAAAGTAATGAGGCTTGGTTTACCAAAACGCCAGGTTTAAAGGTGGTTTATCCTGCTTTTCCGCATGATGCAAAAGGCTTATTAATTGCGGCTATTGAAGATCCTAACCCAGTAATTTATTTTGAACATAAATATTTATACAGAAGTTTAACAGGTCTAGTTCCTGATGGCTATTATACGGTAGAAATTGGTAAAGCAAATGTGTTAAAACAAGGTGAACAATTTACAATTATCACCTATGGTTTGGGTGTGCATTGGGCATTAGATTATTTAAATCATCACCCAGAATTAGCTGCAACATTGGTTGACTTAGTAAGCTTGCAACCTTGGGATAAAGAAACAGTAGCTAAAGCTGTAAAAGCTACAGGTAGAGTAATTATTTTACATGAAGATACGCTAAGCAATGGTTTTGGTTCAGAACTTTCTGCTTGGATTATGGAAAATTGCTTTGAACACTTAGACGCTCCAGTTTTACGTTGCGCTAGTTTAGATACTGCCATACCTATGAGTAAAGTTTTGGAAGATGACTTTTTAGCTAAGAAAAGATTAGGGGAAATGGTGGATAAATTATTGGCGTATTAATTAATCATCGGCCAATAACACCTCTGCCAATGGATTGAATAGATAAACCTTTCCATTGTCTAAACACTCGCAGCGAAAGCGCTTTCTTAATCGATCTCCTTTTTTAAATTTCCTGCCATCTTTTAAGGCAAAAATAGCGCCTATAGGCAACTCTTCTATTCTAGTAGTTGATAAATGAGTGTCGTACTTTTTTAAGGCTCTTGCTAATGTTAAATCGGTACAACTAGAAGCCGCAGGATTGTTTAAATAGTTGATAATGGTGTGATGAATATCTACAGGAAACACTTCCTTTTCAAAAAAAGGATTCATCATTCTTTTAAAATTATTTTTCCATTCGGTACCGTGTGGCTTCGCTTTATTTTTATGGTCGTTCCAAGTGAGCAAATGCGCAAACTCATGAACAGTTGTTACCAAAAAAGCATAGGGGTTCAAATCGTTATTTACAGAAATTTTATGCCCTTTATCTTTAAATGGGTGACGATAATCGCCAAGTTTAGTCGTTCTGTTTTTTGCTATTTTAAATTCGCACTGAAAATAATCAATCCATTTGGCTATGATAGGAGCTGCAGCAGGAGGCATATATTGCGCTAAGACTTCAGTTTTATCCATTTAATGAATTACGTTATAGATTGATTTTATTTTGTAAAAATAAGAAAAATTAAATTGAAAGAATTCAATAAGAAGATTGCTTCGCTTCGCTCGCAAAGACGAGAAATAAGTCTTTATTTCAACAGCTGATAAGCAACTAAAGCCGCTACATAAGCCATTGCCGTCATATAAACTAACTGTATCATTGGCCATTTCCAAGATTTAGTTTCTCGGTAAACAACTGCAACCGTACTCATACATTGCATGGCAAAAGCATAAAATAGCATTAAAGAAATTCCGGTAGCGAAAGTATAAACAGGCAAACCAGTTTTATGGTTTACCGCGGCTAACATTCGCCCTCTAATGGTAGATGTATCTTCGTCCCCACCATCTACACTATAAATGGTAGCCATTGTACCTACAAAAGCTTCTCTTGCAGCAAAAGAAGTGATTAAAGCGATGCCAATTTTCCAATCGTAGCCCAATGGCCTAATTGCAGGTTCAATCCAATGTCCTAAGATACCAACATAAGAATGCTCTAACTTTTCGCTACTAATTAAAGCTTCTACATGACGCTGATTTTGTGTAGTATCAGCCAATGCTGAAGCATATTTTTGATCAATCTTTTCAAATCTATCACCTGGTGCAAAAGATGCCATAACCCATAACACAATAGAAATTGCAATAATTACCTTACCAGCTTCAAAAACAAAAGTCTTAGATTTCTCTAACACAGTAAGCATTACATTTTTCCATCTCGGCATTCGATAAACTGGCAATTCCATAATAAAATACGACTTTTCTTTCGCTTTAAAAATGAATTTCATTACCCAAGCTACAATGACTGCGGCTATAATACCAACCAAATACATCGCCATTAAAGCTAAACCTTGTTTATTAATAATACCGAAAATGCGATCTGGAGGAATAATCAAAGAAATTATTAAAATATAAACTGGTAGTCTTGCAGAACAACTAACTAGTGGCGTAACCATAATGGTAATCATCCTATCTTTCCAGCTTTCTATATTTCTAGCTGCCATAATAGAAGGAACAGCGCAAGCTAAGCCACCAATCATTGGTACAACTGATTTACCACTTAAACCTACTTTACGCATCATCTTATCCATCATAAAAGTAACTCTGGCCATATAACCGGTGTCTTCTAAAATAGAAATGAAAGCAAATAAAATAGCAATTTGTGGTACAAATATTACGATACCGCCTAAACCTGCAAGTACGCCGTCTAACATTAAATCTGTTAACATTCCTGCGGGCAAATATTCATGACCTTTCTCTCCAAGCCAACCAAATGCAGCGTCAATCCAATCCATCGGATAAACTGCCCAAGCAAATATAGCATTGAAGATGACAAAAAGTATCCCTGTAAAAATTGCAAAACCCCATACTTTATGCGTAAGAATGGCATCTAGTTTGTCGGTTACTTGAAACTTTTTTTCGGCACCCGTATCAAAAATAACATCGGTTAAAACTGTGCTTAATAATCTATATCTGGCAATTGTTTCCGCACCTTGTACCTTAGTTGATTCAAAATCAAATTCTTTCCCTATTGCCTCTATTTCTTTTTGTTGTTCTTCAGTAAAAAACATCAAATGCTCATGCTGATGCAAAATTTGCAAAGCATAGTAATCATTAGTTGTTTTAATCTTTTCTTTAACTGCAGCAATTGCTTCTGGAGCAAAAACATTAAAATCTATCGTTTTAGATTGTGTAGAAATTGAAGTAGTATAGGATAATGCTTTTTTTAATACATCTAAACCTTCATTTTTTCTGGCAGACATGGCTACAACTTGTATACCTAATCGCTCTGATAGTCTATTCACATTTACATGAATACCTTCTTTACGGGCCATATCCGTCATGTTCAACACCAACAACATTGGGAAACCCAAATCTGCAACTTGCGAGCACAGTAAAAGGTTTCTACGCAAATTTGTAGCATCAGCAACAATCACTACAATATCGGGGTAACTTGGATTAGTTTGATCTGCTAAAACCTGAAAAACAATACCTTCGTCTTTACTTTTTGGATAAAGACTATAGGTTCCGGGAAGATCTATAATTTCGGCAGTATTAGAATCAGGAAGCTTACAGTAACCTATTTTTTTATCTACTGTAATGCCTGGGAAATTTCCTACTTTCTGGTTTAGCCCTGTTAATAAATTAAAGAGGGTAGATTTTCCAGTATTTGGATTACCAACTAATGCAACTTTAATATTAGCCAAAGTACTATTGAATTATGATAACAGAAGCTTCACTTTTACGTAAACACAGTTGATATCCTGCAACTCTAATTGCAATTGGATCGCCAAGTGGAGCAAAACGCTCTACCTCTACAATTTCTCCGGGCAAACAGCCCATCTCCATTAACTTAACAGACATTTCTAAATCTGTAAAAGAAACAATAGTTCCTTGTTCTCCTGGGTTTAATTGTGATAGCTTCATAATAAAAATCTGGTGCAATTTACCCTTTATTTATATTAAATCCAAATAAGATTAAATTAAAAATACTTGCCCAGAAATTTTCATAAATTAAATTTAGAACAAAAAAATCGCCAGTAAAATTTACTGGCGATTTCAATATATAGATAAATGGTTTTAAGAATTACATTCTAATGCCTCTCATTCCGCCACCCATTCCTTGCATACCACCTGTGGTGCTTTTAGCTGCATTACCTAATGAGTAAGTAAATGATAACATGTAATAACGTTTTAACACATTATAATTTAAATCGGTAATGGTATTTCCACCTCCATTACGTTCAACTCCAGTATTTTGATCTAATAAATCGTTACCAGACAATTTGAAAGTACCTTTGTTTTTAAAGAACTGGCGACTGATGTAAGCATTGATCAAAGTATATTTGGTATCAAAACCTGCACCTCTTCCTGTTACTTGATTATAAGTTAAATCTGCTTGAATA
>JAIELS010000003.1 GCA_019752795.1 Sphingobacteriaceae bacterium | reverse complement strand
AATAACTACTAAAATAATATAGGGCGTATAGTTCATATGCAGTGATAAACAAAAAGTCCCAAAACTTTAGGTTTTGGGACTTTGATAAAAAAATAAAATTAGGTTTAAAAGTTCTTAGTTACAACAGCGTCTAATGGTTTAACTGCAGAACGAAAACGGTGAACTAACTCTCCTTTTTCATTAATTAAAATTTTTCAAAATTCCATTTAATTTCACCTTTAAAATCAGGATTTTCTTCTGAAGTTAGATAGGCAAACAATGGGTTGATATCAGCTCCTTTAACGCTTACTTTTTCACTCAATAAAAAAGTAACGCCAAAATTCTTTTTACAAAAATCTTGAATTTCAGAATTTGTAGCTAATTCTTGACCACCAAAGTTACCAGCTGGAAAACCAATTAACACTACATCTTTACCATATTGCTTGTGCAATTTTTCTAAATCTTCATATTGAGGTGTATATCCACATTTAGATGCAGTATTTACAATTAGCATTTTTTTACCTTTAAATTGAGATAGTTTTACTTCTTTACCTTCAATAGTTTTAATTGTAAAATCGTAAACATTTTTTGGTGGATTAGGAGCAATCCATAAACTAAATAATATTAATAAGGTGTTCATCATGATTTTTTATTTTTTTTAATACTTACGAATATAGTTATTTAATGGTTTTACATCATAATTAAAATTAAAGAAATATTTTTTTAAAAAATAAATAAAAAGCTATTTGATTAGTATTTAAACCGTATATAACAGCTAGTTAAGGTATACTATACCTTTAAAAATTATAAATAATTACATCATCAATTTTGATTTTAGATTAATTTATGGTTTTATTTGCAGAAAAACGTTCTGAATGGCAAAAAATTTACTAATCGTCGAGTCACCTGCAAAAGCTAAAACCATAGAAGGATATTTAGGAAAAGATTTTTTGGTAAAATCTAGTTATGGTCACATCCGTGATTTGGTAAAAGGTGACATGGGAATTGATACCGCTAATAATTTTTCTCAAACTTACGAAGTACCGGCAGATAAGAAACAAGTTGTTGCAGAGCTTAAAAAACTAGCCAAAGAAGCAGAAATGATATGGCTAGCGTCCGATGAGGATCGTGAGGGAGAAGCCATTTCTTGGCACTTATATGAAACATTAGGTTTAAAAGAAAGTAATACCAAACGAATTGTTTTTCACGAAATAACTAAGCCAGCTATATTAAAAGCTATAGAAAATCCACGTACTATAGATTATAATTTAGTTTATGCCCAACAAGCACGTAGGGTTTTAGATCGTTTAGTAGGTTTTGAGTTGTCTCCAGTTTTATGGAAAAAAGTTAAACCATCTTTGTCTGCTGGTCGTGTGCAATCTGTTGCAGTACGTTTAATTGTAGATAGAGAAAGAGAGGTAAATAAGTTTAATTCTACTGCTGCATTTAAAATAACTGCACAATTTACTACAGGAAAAGGCAAAGAAATTGTAAGAGCAGAATTACCACAACGTTTTGATCAAGCTGCAGATGCAGAAAAATTTTTACAAGATTGTATCAATGCAAATTTTTCGGTTAATAATTTAGAAGTTAAGCCTGCAAAGAGAAATCCAGCGGCTCCATTTACCACGTCTACTTTACAACAAGAGGCTTCAAGAAAACTTGGTTTTTCTGTCGCCAGGACAATGCAAATTGCACAACGTTTGTATGAAAGTGGTAAAATTACTTACATGAGAACAGATTCAGTTAATCTTTCTCAAACGGCAATAGATGCAGCATCGGCTGAGATTAGATCAGCTTACGGAGATAAATATCATCAACCAAGAGTTTATAAAACCAAATCTGCTGGTGCACAAGAAGCCCACGAAGCAATCAGACCTACTTATTTTAATCAACATAGCGTTGATGGTGATAACTCTGAAAAACGTTTATATGATTTGATTTGGAAGCGTGCAATTGCATCTCAAATGAGTGAGGCTATTTTTGAAAAAACAAATGTAAATATTAGCGTTAGCACCAGAAAAGAAGAATTATTGGCAGAAGGTGAAGTGTTAAAGTTTGATGGTTTTTTAAAGGTTTATTTAGAATCTACAGATGATGAAGATGATGATGCCGAAGACAGCAATTTACTACCTCCTTTAACTAAAGGACAAGAATTAACACTAAAAGAATTGGCAGCAACGGAGCGTTTTTCTCGTCCGCCTGCAAGATATACAGAGGCGAGTTTAGTTAAAAAATTAGAAGAACTTGGTATAGGCCGACCATCTACTTATGCACCAACGATTTCTACGGTACAAAACCGCGGTTATGTGGTAAAAGAAGACAGAGATGGTCGCAAACGTGAGTTTACAAGTATGGTTCTTACTAATGGAAGCATCAATAAACAAATTAAAACTGAAATTACTGGTGCAGAAAAAGCTAAACTATTCCCTACAGATATTGGTGAAGTTGTAAATGACTTTTTAGTGGAACATTTTAAAGGGATAGTAGACTTTAATTTCACTGCTAAAGTTGAAAAACAATTTGATGAAATTGCACAAGGCTTACAAGAATGGACAAAAATGTTGCAGGCTTTCTATACTCCTTTTCACAATGAAGTTGAGGATACTTTAGAAAATGCTGACCGTGCAAATGGCGAACGTTTATTAGGTATAGATCCGGCAAGTGGTAAAAATGTTTATGCTAAAGTTGGTCGTTATGGCCCTTTAGTTCAAATAGGAGAATTATCTGACGACGAGGAAGATAAGCCTAAATACGCAAGCTTAGGAAAATCTCAATCTGTTGGAACAGTAACATTGGAGGAAGCCTTAGATCAATTTAAATTACCTTTCCAATTAGAAGATTATCAAGACAAAGAAGTAGCTGTTGGTGTTGGTCGTTTTGGGCCCTATGTAAAATGGGGTGATGCATTTATTTCTATTCCTAAGAACGAAGATCCACTAACAGTAGATCAAGCAAGAGCAATAGAAATTATTGAAGAAAAAAATCTAGCTGATGCGCCTGTTGCATCATTCGACGGATTACCTGTAACTAAAGGGACTGGTCGTTTTGGTCCTTTCATCAAATGGAATAGTTTATTTATCAATGTGCCTAAAGCTTATAACTTCGATGCATTATCAGCAACCGACATTAAAGAATTGATTGAGAAAAAAATCGAAAAAGAAAATAATCGATATATTCAACAATGGGAAACTGAAAAAATTGCCATTGAAAACGGTCGTTGGGGACCATTTATCCGTTTCGGTAAAGAAATGCTTAAGCTAAGGAACAATCCTACTACTAAAGCAAAATATACAGCAGAAGAATTGACTGAAATTGCTTTAGATGACGTTAAAAAATTAACAGTGGAGCAATTGCCAAAAGCATTTGATGCTAAAAAGAAAGCACCCGCAAAGAAAAAAGCAGTAGCTAAAAAGAAATAAGTTCTCAGTTACCAGTTATGAGTTTTCAGTTTTGGATGCATATTGCAAACTGTTAATATAATATTGTCATCCTGAGCCTGTTGAAAGACATTTCGACAAACTCAACGTGACATCTCTATTTTATTTAATTTATGAAATCAGATTTACCAGAAAATATAGTTGAAGATGTAGCAATTACTGTTGCCCTAGTTGGTGAAACTCCAGAAATCGGTAGCTGGATTGTCTATGTTGTTAACTTTAAAAACGAACCAATAACTAATGTTTTAATTACTTCTAAAGGTTATGGCGAAATAGATGGTAAACTAGTTAAAACATCATTACTTAGGCACTCTATTGGCGATTTAAATGCGAATTCTTATGCTACTGTTGAGGCAATTGACCCTGCAGTTTTTGGTTTAACTAATGAATATTGGCTAAGCTATTATATCGGTAAAGAAATCTATGATAAAAAATTCATTTTTCTTCCAGAAAGTATTGTAGATAACAATCTAATTAGAATTCCAATTTTGAATAAACCGGGAGTAATGATTAAGTAAATGTTACTTATTTAAATTATAAAACTCACTATTTAAAAGACTTACTTCAGTTTTGCTTCAGCTTCTATAACTGAATGCTTTTTTAATTTTCGTTCTACAGCGCCCATGGTAATTAGATACTGAGCAATCATATATGTAGACATAATTGCTAGACCTGAAAATTTAATTGGCGAAACAAATTTATTATAGGCTAAAATAGAATCCGAAATTAAAAATAAAATTGCACCGTAAAATATTAGATTAAAACTTGTGGTATTCACTCTTCCTTTTCTATTAACTGCCATAACTGCCATTAATGAAATTACAAAAGCATAAATCATTACAGGAATATTTAATGCATTTAAATATGGTCTTAAATATAGATAAAAGCCAATTCCAAAAATACCAAAGGTAATTATTGCTAGCCAACTAGACTTCTTTTCTATACCAGTTTGCCACTTATAATCTAAATAAAAGGCAGTTATATATAAAACATGACCTATTAAAAAAGAGATTAATCCAAGTATAAAAAAATTAGAATCTAAATGTACAAACATCAAAAAGCAGTCTCCAAATAAACCAAACAACAAACCTGCAAATATTCTTTTAGCAAACCTTCCCTTCAATTGCGTGTTAAAAGCAACATATAACATCAATGAAATAGTGATTGAGGGTTTAAGTAAGTAGTGAAAATCGTCTAAAACTAATTTAGAGCCTTCTTGATCAGATTCTGAAATTAATTGTAAGATAAAGATGCTTAAATAAGCAAAACTAAATTGAACGTTTTTATTGAGCATGTGATGAAGTAGTTTGCAAGTAATAGAACCAGATAATTGAAAAAGTTTGTACAATTATAATAACCAAAGCAAATGTATTAAATATTGCTAATTGATTAAATGAATAGAGCGCAACTATACTAAACAGTAATCTACTGTATTCAAAATATTTTAACCAACTTTTATTTTCTAATAAAGCGCCGCAAGTTATTAAAGTAGCAATTGTAAATAATACTATTAAAATAACTTGTGTTATATCTAATTTACTATTTAAGAATAACAATGCCGATCCTACACCCAGTGCTATCATAAACTGGAAAGATACATATCGTATAATTTTACTGCTATAGGTCGAATCGTATTTTTTATAATTCATTACATCTATTTCTGGAGCATATTTAAATCCTCCTAAATTTGCAGGAAACCATCCTGGAGGTTTAATAAAAACTTTAACCTTATCAGTTATATTATCTGCTTTTTTAGCCGTATTCAATAATTCTACCCAATAATGAACATTAGCCCAAACTGGATTCCAACTTGCCAACGGACTAGTAATTCCATAATAAACCTCCTCTTCTTCCTTTTGGAATGTACCAAAAAGTTTGTCCCAAATAATTAATGTGCCCGCATGATTTTTATCAATATATTTTGGATTAGAACCATGATGAACCCTATGATGGGATGGCGTATTTAAGATATGCTCTAAAAAACCCATGTTCTTTATACCTCTAGTGTGAATCCAGAATTGATATAAAGTATTAAATGAACTTAGTGTAAGAAACATTAATGGCTCAAAACCAAGCAATGCAAGTGGTAAGTAAAATACCCACGAAAACCAACTTTGAAACCATGACTGACGAAGCGCCACAGTTAAGTTATATTCTTCAGATTGATGATGTACGATATGAGCAGCCCAAAGTGCATTGATTTGATGACTCATTCTATGAAACCAATAATAGCAGAAATCTACCGCAATGAAAAGAATAATCCAAACCCAAATATTATTAGGTAACTCAAAAATCCTCCAATGCTCAAAAATGTATTTATAGCCAAAAAACAAAGTTGTTTTCATAAACAAACCTGTTAATTGAGAACCAATTCCTTGACTAAGGTTAGAAATGCTATCGTTAAAACGATAATACTTAAGTTTCTTGTAGAAATCATAAGCCAATTCAATTCCAATTAACAAAAAGAAAATGGGTATTGATAAAGCAATATAATCAACTTTCATCTCACTAAAATATAATAAAAATGAACTATTATAAAATAAAATGAAAGAAAAACAGAATACTTACAGCAGAAACTATAAGTAGATATTAAAAAAATGCGGTTATAACTCCGCATTTTTTAATATTATTAAAACTTAAAATTTAAGTTTCTATTTAGAAATATTAATTAAAAATTCTTTTTACCAAATAAATTAAATGGTTTTAAAGAATTTAAGTTTAGTAACTACGCTCTCTGCTATTGTTACGTTTAAAACCACCACCAGCATTTCCACCACCAGTATTTGGTTTTTCTTGAGCCTCAGCAACTTTAATTCTGTTACCGTTGTAGTCTCCACCGTTCATTCTTTTGATAGCTTCTTTAGCTTCCTCATCATTAGGCATCTCTACAAATCCAAAGCCACGACTTTGGTTAGTTTCACGATCTTTAATAATTCTAAGTGATTTTACTTGACCGAAATCACCAAATACGGCTGTTAATTCATCTTCCCCTACTTCTAACGGAAGGCCTGTAATAAATATCTTCATTAATGTTTAAAAATTTGCACAAAGATACTAAAAATAATGGGATTTTTGCTATCTAAATGTCAGTTAATGTAAATTATAAGTTATTGTTTTTCAATTATATTGATATTTAAACATCAATTTATTCGCTTGTTATTAATTGATTTAACCCACTCTCTCTTACCGCATGCTTTGCAAGACATGGCATCTCCTATTTTAAGTATGGTCGTATATCCACAAAAACTACAAGAGTAATGAGCACTTTGTTTAATTTCTTTTAATGTATTACAAAACAATGATGGCAAAATCGGCAAACCATATTTCACCTCAGTATTTTCATAAAAAAACACACTAATACTTCCAGAAGTTTCAATAATTGCCAATTTAACTTGACCCAAATGAGAGATACTTTTTAATCTTAGTTCAGAAAAGAACTCATCTTGAGCCAATGCTTCCTTTTTAACATTTTCAATTGAAAATTTACCTTCTTCAATTAAACATGTAGCGGTACCTTCTAATATTGACTCTATTGTTTTATTACGATTTACTAATGTAGAAATCAATTTATAAGCGGCAACAATAACTACAAAAACAACCAAAGCTGCAACTAAACCAACTTCCTTATAAAACATTGGATCTCCAGCTGCAGAGCCTAAACTAATAATCACAACTAACTCAAAAACTGATAATTGCTTAACACCTCGCTTTCCTAAAAGTCTTAAGCTAAACAACAAAATTAAGAACATAATTAATGTTCTAAGAACTATTTCTGGAATGAAATCCCAATCTTCCTTGCCCATCAAAAACTGGGTCATATCACTAATAAAAAAGCTGTGGCTGATTATCATTAAAAAAGTTTAATGATAGGATAACAACTGAGATTTAATTTTGTGTTGCAAATTGAATTTACTACAAGAGAGAATTTTAATTTAACCTCTTCCCGCCATTTTAATCATTCTATGGGCTAAATCTCTGCCTAAATAACGATCTATAATGCCGTGTACTATATACAGTATTGGGGTCATAGCTAATGCGATGATAAACTTATAGGTATAACCTACCAGTCCTATTGCAGCAACCATTTCCCAACTCCAATTATATTGGGGGTTTAAATAAAAAGCAATAAAAATTACTACAAAACTATCAATCAATTGAGATACGATTGTTGAACCCGTAGCTCTTAGCCACAATGCTTTATCTCCAGTAAATTTTTTAATCCTATGAAAAATTAAAACATCAACCATTTGTCCAATTAAGAACGCAGTGATTGATCCCACAATGATCCACATACCCTGACCAAAAATAGCTTGAAAAGCAAGCTTCATATTTACATTTTGGCCATCTATAGTTTGAGTTAACCAAAAATCTGATGGTTGTAATTTTAGAGCTAACCAAACTACTAAAAAAGCGAAACCTATTAAAACAGCTGTTAATATCGATAGAAATCTAACTTGTTTAACGCCAAAATATTCATTGATAATATCCGTCATGATAAATATGATTGGCCAAGTTAAAACCCCAGCAGACATATTAAAAGAAAGGTTTGGCACCCCAAACAAGTTGATATCAAATTTTTTAAAACCAAGTGTTTCTTCAACTGAAAAAATTTTTACGCCTATAAATTCTGATAAGATTGCATTAGCAACAAAAAACGAACCTAAAACAAGGAGTAAACGGCTTTCTTTGGTTTTAAAAGTCATTTAGCTAAAATACATTTTTTTTTAATAAAATTTAAACTATAAAAGATTGATGCTTACTTAAACATTTATTTACTTATTGGGGGCAAGCAAATTAAAGCTAAAAACATTTAAAGCATATTTATCATTAGAAGAAGAAAGTCAAAATCTATCAGATTATTACTATTTTCGTAATTCATGATATTAAATTCTAAACTCCCTACTGTTGGCACTACCATATTTTCGGTAATGTCTAAATTAGCAAAAGAACACAACGCTATTAACCTTTCACAAGGATTTCCTGATTACGCAACAAATCCTAAATTGATTAAATTTGTAGCCGATGCAATGATTGATGGTCATAATCAATATGCGCCTATGGAAGGTTTATTTACATTAAGAGAATTGGTTGCAGAAAAAATGTCTTCATTTTATGATGTAAATTACAATCCAGAAACAGAAATTACAATTACAGCTGGTGGCACACAAGCAATTTTTACTGCATTAGCTTCTGTTATTAATCCTGGAGACGAAGTAATTATCTTTGAACCTGCCTACGATTGCTATTCGCCAACAATAAAATTACTCGGAGGATTAGTTAAACCATTCGAATTACATGCCCCAGATTATGCTATTGATTGGGAAATGGTAAAAATGCTTTTCTCTGTCAATACTAAAATGATTATTATCAATAATCCGCATAACCCAACTGGTAGTATTTTAAGTAAAAAAGATGTAGATGCCTTGATAAAACTGACTAAAAACACAGACATTCTAATTTTAAGTGATGAAGTTTATGAGCATATCATTTTTGATGGCGAACAACATGAAAGT
>JAIELS010000019.1 GCA_019752795.1 Sphingobacteriaceae bacterium | reverse complement strand
TAGATGGCAAAAATATTGATGATTTTGGAGATGCACATGACGAAAAACATGGCTTTTGCAATGCAATTAGTAAAGCAGAAGTAACAGGAACAATCGTAAAAAATCGTTTTAAGGCTACAGATATTAAATTAATAACTGATAAATAAATAGAGTAGAATCAAAAAAGGCATCATGATTTTATCATGATGCCTTTTTAATATTCAAAATATAATATATTTAATTTATTCCTCTAAAAAGCCTGTTCCAACGGATTTTGTTAAACCACGAGCCTTCACTATCAAAGCTCATCCATACAAATAATGCTTTACCTACGATATGATCTTCAGGCACAAAGCCCCAAATTCTCGAATCCGCAGAGTTATGTCTATTGTCACCCATCATCCAATAGTAGTTCATTTTAAAAGTATAAGTATTGGCAATTTTTCCATTAATTAACCAATCATTACCAACTTTTTCTAATTTATTACCTTCATAAATACGAATACTTCTTTCGTATAAAGGCATAGTAGCGCTATCTAATTTCACTGTCCAACCTTTTTTAGGCACAATAATTTCGCCAAAATTATCAATATTCCATTTTCTATTTGGGTCGCGAGGGAATACAGACTGATCATCATATCCTTTCGGACTAATTAATGGAGTAATAGATTTGATGTAATCAGATTTTTTTAACTCAGCAATCATTGCAGGCGTTCCATCAAACTGAAAAAGAGCAGGATTATTTGATGTCGCAATATTAAAGCCCATATCGGTAAAAAGCTTCATATTAACATCGGCTGTTTTAAACTCTACTCCATAAGAAAACCATCCAGTATCTTTTAAAGGAACTTGCTTGCCATTTACAGTTACCAAACCAGCATCCATACTTATGGTGTCACCAGCAATTGCAATGCAGCGTTTAATATAGTTTTCACGTTTATCAACTGGCCTAGAAACAATGGTATAATTAGCATTTGTTTGCTGCCAACCCATTCTTTTTACCATTAAATAATAGTTATCGTCTTGTTCTTCTAAAGCTACAGTATCTCCTTCTGGGAAATTAAATACCACTACATCATTTCGTTTAATATCTTGTAAACCTGGTAATCTTCTGTATTTCCACTGTACGCCATCATAATATGCTTTTGTACCTGTAATTGGCATGGTATGGTGTGCAAAAGGGAAAGCTACAGGTGTCATCGGTACACGAGCTCCATAATTTACTTTACTCACAAATAAGAAATCGCCAATTAAAAGCGAACGCTCCATAGAACCCGATGGAATGGTATAAGCCTCTATAAAAAACACCCTGATCACGGTTGCTGCAATTACAGCAAAGATGATTGCGTCTGTCCATTCTCTAGTTTTACTTTTTTTCTTTTTTGGCTCAGCATTTTTATTTTTTTGCCAGAATTTCCAATTCATATCTTAATTATTAAAATTAAAAACATCGGCTACGTTATAAAAGCCTTGTTTATTTTGTAACCACTCTGCGGCTACTAATGCACCTAAAGCAAATCCTGCTCTACTATGTGCGGTATGTTTAATTTCTATATCATCAACTTCAGAACTGTAAACAACGGTATGTGTACCGGGTACATTTTCAATTCTATGCGATTCGATTAACAATTGCTCATTTTTAATGATTTCAGGAATTGGCGTACCTACAATTTCATTTAACCATTCTGTTTTACGGTCTAAATTTTCAATAATATCTTCGGCAATTGTCATTGCTGTTCCGCTTGGTGCATCTAACTTTTGCGTGTGGTGTATTTCTTCTACTTGTACCTCATAAGCCGGATAGTTATTCATCAGCTTTGCTAATACCTTATTTAAATGAAAGAAAAGATTAACGCCAATACTAAAGTTAGAGCCATAGAGTAAAGTATTGTTACTACTTAGACAATCATTTTTAATTTCTTGTAATTTACCATACCAACCAGTAGTACCCACTACAATTGGCAAACTAGCTTCAAAACACTTGTAAATATTACTTACAACAGCATCTGGCGCACTAAAATCTATAGCCACATCAGCATTTGATAAATTAGCAACAGTTAAATCTTGTAAATTATCGATGGTAATTTTTAGTACAACTTCATGTCCTCGTTCTAAAGCAAAACGCTCTATAATTTGGCCCATTTTGCCATAACCCAATAGTGCTAGTTTCATAATTTAAGCGTTAATTTTAAACCAGGAGCAGGTTGAAAACCATACATTTGATTGGTATTAATTATTGTTGGAGAAATTTTATAAGTTAAATCATTTTCTACATTGTGATACTTTAAACGTGCTGTTACATAGGCATCAACAACGTTCATTATATAAAGACCAACCAAAGAAATTAGCACAACTTCTCTATTATTTTTATAAATATTTTTTTGAATAGTTAAGTTCTCTGTGAAGGTATATTCTGTTAAACCCCCATTTGGATCTGGAGCACCTCCATTTTCTCTTCTATATTGTAATTCTTTTAAAAATCGATGGTATTTGTTGTTGTTATCAATATAAGATGAAACTAACAAATACCCTCCGCCATAAATTAGACCAATTTTACCTACGATATAAATTTTCTGAAGTACTCTTTTATCGCCGTAGTATCCACTTTTCACATCATCTACCACTAAACCATAATTGTAGATTTGCCCTAATCCTGGAAATATTAACGATCTTCTTATTGCTTTTTTACCTGCAATTTTACCTTTATTCACATAACCAGTATCATTAGCTACGGCAGGTTTTGATAAAACTGTGTCTAAAGATTTTTTAGGTTTAATATCTTGCGCCTTTACAGTTGTAAAAGTGAACATCATTGAAATTAGCAACAAAAATATAATCCGCATTACCAATCTAAAAGTTCTAATATTCTATTTAAGTCATCGGTAGAAACAAAAGGAATTTCAATTGCTCCTTTACCATTATCTTTAACTGTTAATTTCACTTTTGTAGCAAATTTAGAAGCCAAATCTTTTTGAAGTTTTTGGTATTCGAACGAAACTCCAGCGGGAGCTGATTTAGGCTTAACTTGTACATGATGAATACTACGAACTAGTTCTTCAACTTTACGTACCGACAGGCCTTTGTCTAAAATCTCTTGATGGATAAACAATTGTTTTTCTTGTTCTTCTACACTAATTAAAGCACGGGCATGTCCCATACTTATTTTACCATCACGAATAGAAGCTTGAATTACAGGAGGCAGTTTTAGCAAACGCAAATAGTTGCTTACCGTTGTCCGATTTTTACCTACACGCTCACCTAATTGCTCTGGTTTTAAGCTACACTCATCAATCATCATTTGAAAACTCAAAGCAACTTCAATTGCATTTAAATTTTCTCTTTGAATATTTTCTATCAATGCCATTTCTAGCATTTGCTGATCATCAGCAGTACGAATATATGCTGGGATTTGTGTTAATCCTGCTAATTTCGAAGCTCTTAATCTACGTTCCCCAGAAATTAATTGGTATTTATTACCATGTTTCCTTACTGTGATAGGCTGTATTAAGCCTTGAACTTTTATAGATTCAGAAAGTTCATCCAATGCAACTTGATCAAACTCTGTACGTGGTTGATAAGGATTGGTTTCAATATCATTGATATTAACTTCGCTTATGCTTCCAATTTGAGCTGTTTGCTCAAAAGAATTGTTGTTATTTTTTTGCGGATTAACTGCATCAGTGTCATCTAAAAGCGCACTCAATCCTTTTCCTAAACCTGTTTTTCGCTGAAAAGATGTCATCTAAATAATTTATATAGTTGCAGTTGTTACCTCTTGTTCTTCTGTTACCAATCCGTTTTTACGCACTATTTCTCTTGCCAAGTTTAAATAATTGATAGCTCCTTTACAATTTGCATCATGCATAATCACAGACACTCCATAACTCGGTGCTTCACTTAAACGTGTATTGCGTTGAATAATTGTTTCGAAAACTAAGTCTTGGAAATGCGTTCTTACCTCCTCCACAACTTGATTTGATAAACGTAACCTCACATCGTACATCGTTAACAAAATTCCTTCAATCTCTAACGCTGGATTTAATCGACTTTGAACAATTTTAATCGTATTTAACAGTTTACCTAAACCTTCTAATGCAAAGTACTCACACTGTACAGGTATAATTACAGAATCTGCAGCAGTTAAAGAGTTAATGGTGATTAAACCTAATGAAGGAGAACAATCAATAATAATAAAATCGTATTGATCTTTAATTTTCTCCAAAACAGCCTTCATTTTATATTCACGGCTAGTTAGATTAATCATTTCTATCTCTGCACCTACTAAATCAATATGCGCTGGCAGTAAATCTAAATTCGGAGTTTCAGTTTTTACAATTGCATCTTGTGGATCAACATCGTTGATAATGCATTCATAAATACTGTTTTTTATATTTCTTGGGTCGAAACCAATACCAGAAGTAGAGTTTGCCTGTGGATCGGCATCAACTAATAAAGTTTTATATTCTAAAACAGCCAAACTAGCTGCTAAGTTTATTGATGAAGTAGTTTTACCTACACCGCCCTTTTGATTTGCTAAAGCAATAATTTTACTCATCTATTTTTTAAAAAATTCGTCAACACTAAAAATGACTTTATTTTACGCTAATTACGTGTTAAAAAATGTTATTTTTGCCTTAAACAAGCACTTTTTAACAATTAGCTAAGATACAAACTAAATGCTAATTTTATTACGAATGGAATAAGTGTTTTAAACATCTTATTAACAATTTTTTTATGATAACTATAATATCTGGCACTAATAGAAAAGATAGCAACACTTTAAAAGTTGCAAAATATTATCAGAAAGAACTCTCAAAAAGAGGTTTAGTAACAGAATTATTCAGTTTATTAGATTTGCCAGAGAATTTAATAAATACAGATTTATACGGGAACCGTAGTGAAGCTTTTAAAAAAATACAATCTTTAATTACCAAAACCGAAAAATTTTTATTCATCATTCCAGAGTACAATGGTAGTTTTCCGGGTGTATTAAAAACCTTTATTGATGCTTGTACTTTTCCTGAAAGTTTTTACGATAAAAAAGCTTGTTTAGTGGGTATTTCTTCTGGCAAATACGGCAACATACGTGGAATAGAACATTTTAATGGTGTTTGTGCTTATTTGCATTTAAATGTAATGCCATTGAGAATACATATTGGCAATATTAAAACAGAATTAGATGAGAATAATCAACTTTTTGCAGTAGATACGCTGAAGTTTACTAATGAACAGATGGATAAGTTTGTTAATTATTAACTCCAAACCTAATCCATTTTTCTCCTTCAAAACCAAAAATAAAAGAACCCGGATGAAGCATTTCTGCAAAATCTTCTACCAACATCACGGTATCTGTAATTTTACGCTCATCTTTCGAATCATCACTTAACAGAACAATTCTTCCGTTTTTTAAAGCTGGCCATTCTGCATCTATCAAGGCAGGCACTTCACGCATCAAATCGTTTAATGTTTTTCCTAGCTCATAATAAATGAGATAAACCGCACCTAAAATATCCGTGTCAAGCATTCCTCCCGCAGCATTTATTTCATTAGCAAATAATAAATTATGTGTATTTGTTGTATCTAAACAAACAACAGGGACTTTATCCATGAATTTAATTTTATGCGTTATAATTTCTACACGTTCATGCAGTTCTTCACGTAAAATTTCATCATTTTCGCTATTAATTAGCTCATTTAAAAAAGACATCTGAATTAATTTATTAATTTGTACAAAAATAGTATTCCTAAATCGATGCGTAGAATTATAAACCAAATATTTTGTTTTTTTTGCCTTTTGTTAATAGCAGCGTGTAAAGGCGAAACCGAAACAGATGGCAAAAAAGTATTTAACATTAACTTAGATCAAAATGTAACTTCATTAGACCCAGCTTTTGCAAGAAACCAAAATGCAATTTGGATGATTAATCAAATCTTTAATGGCTTGGTTCAGGTAGATACTGCTTTAAATACTATTCCTTGCATCGCGAAAACATGGCAAATGTCTGGTGATGGTTTAACTTACACCTTCAACCTACGTGATGATGTTTACTTTCAAGATGATCCTTTATTTAAAGATGGAAAAGGCAGAAAAGTTGTGGCAGAAGATTTTGCTTATAGTTTTTATCGATTAATTGACCCAAAAGTAGCATCTTCTGGCGGATGGATTTTTAGCGATAAAATAAAAGACGCTAATAGCTTTAAAGCACTAAATGACAGCACTTTTCAAATCACTTTACTAAAACCATTCCCTGCCTTTATGGAGTTATTAACTGCGCAGTATTGTAGTGTTGTGCCAAAGGAAGTGGTAGAACATTATGGTAAAGATTTCAGGAATCATCCGGTTGGAACAGGGCCATTTAAATTTAAATATTTGAAAGAAGATGAAATTCTGGTACTTCTTAAAAATGAGAATTACTGGGAAAAAGATGGTGAAACTCGCTTGCCTTATTTAGATGCTGTTAAAGTGACTTTTATTAGCGATAAACAAAGTGCTTTTATGAATTTTATTAAAAAGGATTTAGATTTCTTTAACAGTGTTGATGGTAGCTACCGCGATGATATTATGACGAAAAGCGGAAAGATGACGAGTAAATACAGAGGCAAATTTCAGTTGATTAAAGGTCCATATTTGTGTACCGAGTATGTTGGTATTTTAGTAGATACTACTAACGCTTTGGTTAAAAACTCACCCTTAAGATTTAAAAAAGTTAGACAAGCCATTAATTACGCTATTGACAAACCAAAATTGATTAAATACTTAAGAAATAGTGTAGGCACCCCTGCTACAGCTGGTTTTATACCTAGAGGCATGCCTGGATTTGATAGCACCAGGGTTAAAGGTTATGATTACCAACCTGCTTTAGCTGCCAAATTATTAGCAGAAGCTGGATATCCAAATGGAAAGGGCATGCCCGAAGTAATGCTAAGCACTTCTACAACTTATAAAGATTTGATAGAATTTATACAAGCAGAATTAAACACTCTCGGTATCAAAGTTAAAGTAGATGTTACTCCAAATGCAAGTTTAAGAGATTTAATGGCAAAAAATGAAGTAAACTTCTTTAGGGGTTCTTGGATTGCCGATTATCCAGATGGAGAGAACTTTTTATCTGTTTTTTACGCAAAGAACAAAGTTCCATTCGGGCCAAATTATACAGGCTATTTCAACAAAGAATTCGACAAACTTTTTGAACAAAGCTATTTTGAAAATGATGCCAAAAAAAGATATGAACTGTATTATAAAATGGATAATATGGTAATGGAACACGCTTCTATTGTACCCATTTTATACGACCAATCTGTAACCATGTTACAAAATAACATTAGTGGCTACCCTATTAATGCATTAAGCTTAATGATTTTAAAAAGGGTTAAGAAAAAATAGGTAAAGTAATGAGCATTATTTTATTCAACGTTTTTTAAAGTTTCAATATCAAATTTTGTCATTTGCATAAATACAGTTAACTTTTGCTTAGTAATTATTTTACAGCTACCGCAATTTCCATTAAAAAAGCAGCGATTAAGGCTCCGTAGGTACCAATCACATAACCAAAAACAGCTAAAAGAACACCTACACTAGCCAAAGCCGGATGAAATGCAGCAGCTACAATTGGCGCAGAAGCTGCTCCACCGATATTGGCTTGACTTCCAACCGCAAGAAAGAAATAAGGCGCTTTAATTATTTTTGCAACAACGATAAGAACTACAGCATGTACCGCCATCCAAACTAACCCAACTACTAGTAATCCTGGGTTGCTCATTACAGAGCCCAAATCCATTTTCATTCCAATTGAAGCCACTAAAATATAGATGAAAACACTCCCAATTTTACTGGCTCCAGCTCCTTCATATTCTTTGAGTTTGGTAAAAGAAAATGCAATTCCTAATACAGTGGCAATAGTAACCATCCAAAAAAATCGATCGCCAAATGTCGACGCAAAACTGGTTGGGTCGTTTACAATTGCAAAATTTGATTTTAAGAAATCGGAAATAGAATTACTGCCCCAATGTGAAAGCCCAACAGCCGCAAATGCTATTCCTAAAATAATCATTAAATCAGTTAAACTTGGATTTCTCGCTATGTTATCAGTATAAGCTGTAACTTTTTCTTTCAATTCATCAATAGAACGGTTATCCGCCTTAAACCATTTATCTATCTTTTCTTTTCGGGAAATACCAAACAATAAAACAGCCATCCATATATTAGCGACCACAATATCTACCAATACCATTGCTCCATATTTTTCTTGGTTGTATTTAAATACTTCGAGCATTGCCGCTTGGTTTGCGCCACCGCCAATCCAACTTCCAGCTATAGTAGAAAGTCCACGCCAAACGGCATCAAAACCTACACCACCAACTGTTTCTGGAGAAAAAATAGACACAATTAAAACAGCAATCGGAGCACCAATAATCACACCAACTGTACCAGCAAAAAACATAATCAATGCTTTTGGACCTAATTTAAACAAAGCTTTCAAATCGATACTTAATGTCATTAAAACCAAAGCCGCTGGAAGCAAATACCTACTGGAAATAAAGTAAATAGATGAAGATTTGGTAATAACCTCACCTGTTGCTGTCGTTTCACTCCATTCTGGCGAAATAATATTTAATGAACTAAAAATAGATGGCAGTAAATAACACATCAACAAAGAAGGAAAAACAACATAGAATTTTTTCCAAAAACCTACTTTTATACTTGAAGTATAAAACACAAATGCTAGAAGCAACATTAATAAGCCAAAAACAATGGTATCGTCAGTAAAAAAAGGGGGATTTTTCATAATTCAAATTTCCCGCAAAATAGGATATTTTTTTTCAGTGCGACACTTTGTAACTACAAAATTTTTTAGCGTGAGTAATTAGTCGGAATAACAGCACCTAATTTTTAAGGCTTGAAGAATGCTTTAATTGCTGTGATGTAAACACATACGTTTTTAATTTTACTTAAAAAAAATGCCTCTGGCGTAAACACCAGAGGCAAATTAATATGCTATTTGATTTGCAATTATTATTGCTGCACACCGCCCATC
>JAIELS010000142.1 GCA_019752795.1 Sphingobacteriaceae bacterium | reverse complement strand
CTTTACGAATTACTTCTTCATCAGAAACTGAAGTTTTCCCTTGAGGATCCCAATTTACCATTCTGTAACCACGGTAAATTAAGCCCTTTTTATAAAGATGAATAAACGAGTCGATAACTGCCTCAGAAAGGTCTTCTTCCATCGTAAAACGAGTACGATCCCAATCGCAACTTGCCCCTAATTTCTTTAACTGATCTAAAATTATACCACCGTATTTCTCTTTCCACTCCCAAGCATATTTCAAAAATTCTTCCCTCGAAAGGTCTTTTTTATCAATGCCTTTTTCTTTTAACATCGCTACAACTTTAGCTTCGGTAGCAATAGAAGCATGGTCGGTTCCAGGAACCCAACAAGCATTTTTGCCCTGCATACGAGCTTTACGAATCAACACATCCTGAATGGTATTGTTTAGCATGTGCCCCATGTGCAAAACGCCCGTAACATTCGGCGGCGGAATTACGATGGTATATGGTTCACGCTCATCTGGTTCAGAGTGGAAAAACTTTTTGTCTAACCAATAGCTGTACCATTTATCTTCGGTTTCTGTAGGATTGTATTTTGTAGAAATGCTCATTTATATTGTGGTATCGAATTTAGCTGGTAAAAATACGTTTTTAAGGCGAAAATTTTAAATCCATTTTAAGGATAAAATCTTATTTAACCGATAAGTGGAAGAAAAAATAAAAATTAAAACTTCATTTTCTGAATTCTAATTGCATTTAAAATTGCTAAAAAAGCAACGCCAACATCAGCAAAAACAGCTTCCCACATGGTGGCTAAACCGCCTGCTCCTAATATTAAAACAATGGCCTTCACGCCAAATGCTAATGCAATGTTTTGATAAACGACCTTTTTTGTAGCCTTACCAATTTTAATAGCTGTAGAAATTTTACTAGGTTGATCATTTTGGATTACAACATCTGCAGTTTCTATAGCAACATCGCTGCCCATTGCTCCCATTGCTATTCCTAAATCACTTAATGCTAAAACTGGCGCATCATTAATACCGTCACCTACAAAAACCACAACTCTTGTTTGATCATGTTTAATTTCTTCTAATCTTTTCACCTTATCTTCAGGTAGTAAATCGCCATAAGCTTGATCAATGCCCAATTCTTTAGCTAATTTTTCTGTAATAGAAGTTTTATCGCCACTTAACATTACAATTTTATTTACGCCAACATCATGTAATGATTTTATCGCAGCTTTTGCATCAGTTTTAACTTCATCGGCTATAGTAACATAACCTGCATATTTTTGGTCAATAGCTAACAAAACAATAGTTTCAACTTGTTTGTCTATTTCTTGTGGGTAAACGATTTTAAGTTTTCTAAAAAGTTTTGTATTTCCAGCACCAACTTTTTTTCCGTCTATTGTTGCAGTTAAACCATGTCCTGCAATTTCTTCTACATTGCTAACTTCTTTTAGTTTTTCATCGCCATAATAGCTTACTATGGCTTTTGCAATTGGATGTGTAGATTGACTTTCTATTGATGCCAAAAAGCTCATAAAATCAGCTTCCTGAATTTCAGTTTTTAACTCTCTTACTTTAAATACCCCATGAGTTAAAGTGCCTGTTTTATCCATAACCACAGTATTAACCTGTGTAATTACATCTAAAAAGTTAGAGCCTTTAAACAAAATCCCATTTGTTGATGCAGCACCAATTCCGCCAAAGTAACCTAATGGAATGGAAATTACTAAAGCACAAGGACAAGAAATTACCAAGAAAACCAATGCTCTATATAACCATGTGCTAAATTGATAATCTGCAATTATAAAATAAGGGATTACCGTTAAAGCAACCGCTAAAAAGAAAACAATTGGTGTATATATTTTAGCAAATTTTCTAATAAACAATTCAGTTTTCGCTTTACGAGATGTTGCAGATTGTACCATTTCTAAAATTCTAGACAAAGCACTATCTTCAAAATTCTTACTTACTTTTAATGTAATTACTTTATCTAAATTTAGCATTCCGGCTAAAACTGTTTCTCCAGTTCTAAAAATTTTAGGTGTACTTTCGCCTGTTAATGCAGCTGTATTGAAACTTGCGCTTTCATTCATCAATTCACCATCTAAGGGAGCTTTCTCGCCTGCTTTCAACTGAATTATTTCTCCAATTTCTACAGTCTCTGGTTTAACGGTTTCATATTTATCATTACGAAAAACACTTGCAACGTCTGGTCTAACATCAAGCAAAGCTTTAATATTAGATTTAGCCTTATTTACCGCCGCACCCTGAAATAACTCGCCAATGGTATAAAACAGCATTACTGCAACTGCTTCGGGATATTCACCCAAAGCCAAAGCTCCAATAGTTGCCAATACCATCAATAAAAATTCAGTAAAAATTTCTCCTTTTACAATCGTATTAAAAGCTTCTTTAATCACTGGAAAAGAAACCGGAAGATAAGCTAATACATACCAAGAAATACGAATGTAGTTAGCAAAAAAATCAACTTTAAAATAATCTAATGTAATTCCAGTAAGCAATAAAACCAAGCTAAAAATTGCAGGAAAATATGTTTTTAAAGCTGAACTATCTCCATGATCGTGATCATCTTCATTGTGATGATGTGAATGGTTATGACTGCAACAGCCATCATCTTGTAAATTATGTTGATGTATTTCCTTTTTCATGATTATTTAGAATAATTCAAAATTAAGGATTTATTATTCAAAGTGTCAGTATTCATAATTATTTTAACATTAACACAATAAATACTGTTAAAAGATGTTAAATAAATATAAAAACTAATCAATATGAAATCTTTTAGGTTAACCTTATTAAGTGCAGATTTTTTCCGCAGAATTGGTTTAAGCAAAATTTATTACTGGTTTAACAAGTAATTTTTCTATTAACATAGCATTATTAGCTATCAATTTGTTAATTTTCATCTTTTAATTTTATTTAAAGTATGAAAATTCAACTTAAAAATTATTTTGCAGTTTTAGGAATTTTGGCAGTTAGTTTATCTAGCTCTGCTCAAACAAATTCTAAAAAATACATCGACCCAGCTAACATGGATTTAAGTGTTAAACCTGGCGATGATTTTTATCAATATGCTAGCGGAACGTGGATCAAAAAAAATCCTGTACCTGCAAAAGAAACCCGATGGGGATCTTTCAATGAACTTCGCGAATTTAATGCACAAGCTGTTAAAGGCTTAGTAGAAAGTGCTGCACGAGACCAAAAAGCTCCTGCAGGTTCGGTAACTAAACGTGTTGGCGATTTTTATGCTGCTGCTATGGACAGCTTAACCATTGAAAAACTAGGTTATACGCCTATTAAAGCAGATTTAGAAAAAGTTAAACAAGTTAACTCAGTACAAAGTCTTTTAGATCAGATTGCCTACATGCGTACATCTGGTATTGGTGGTCCAATGTTTGGCTTAGGTGTTGGTCAGGACAGGAAAAATGTTACCAAATACGTTGTTAACGTTTCACAAGGCGGAACTACTTTAGGCGATAGAGATTATTACTTGAAAGATGACCCACAAAGTGTGAAGATTAGAAATGCTTACCATACTTATATGGTTACCTTATTTAAGCTTACTGGTAATACCGAAGCTGTTGCAGAACAAAAAGCTAAAACTGTTTTCAATTTGGAAAAAACCTTTGCAGAAATGCAAATGAGCAGAATTGAAATGCGTGATCAGTATAAAACTTACAACAAGTTAACCGTTGCTGAATTCAATAAGATAACTCCTGCAATTAATTGGAATACTTATTTACCAAAATTTAAAATTAATGGTCAAGACACAGTTTTAGTTAACTCATTGTCTTTCTTTAAATCATTAAACGGGATGCTAACTAGTGTGCCTATGGCAGATTGGAGAACTTATTTAGAGTGGAATATTTTAAAAGGTGCTGCTGGCTCTTTAAGTTCGCCATTTGTAAATGCTAGCTTTGCTTTTACACAAGCTCAAACCGGACAAAAAGTACAAACTCCACGTTGGCAAACCATGTCATCTCTTACAGATCGTACAATTGGCGAATTATTAGGTCAACTTTATGTGGCTAAATATTTCAAACCAGATGCTAAAGTACGTATGGATATTATGATTGAAAATCTACGTAAAGCTTTCGAAATCCGTATCAATGGATTGGAATGGATGAGTGATGTGACTAAGAAAAAAGCATTAGAAAAATTACATGCATTTACACCTAAAGTTGGTTACACCACAAAGTGGAGAACTTATGACGGCTTAGTTATTAATAGAGGAACTTATTTTCAAAACTTAAGAAATGCTAGTATTTGGGGTTATAAAGAAAATATAAACCAATTAGGCAAACCTGTAGATCGTACTCGTTTCGGGATGACACCACCAACAGTTAATGCTTCATATAGTCCAACAATGAATGAAATTGTTTTCCCAGCAGGGATTTTACAGTTCCCTTTCTTTGATCCAAATGCTGATGATGCCGTAAATTACGGAGGTATTGGTGCTGTAATTGGACATGAGATGAGCCATGGTTTTGATGATACAGGTAGTCAATACGATAAAGATGGTAATCTTAAAAACTGGTGGACAGATGAAGATCGTGCTAAATTTAATGAGAAAACAAAAGCCTTAGGCGAACAATTTAGTGCTTATACAGTTGTTGATACCATCCATGTTTTAGGTAAATTAACAATGGGCGAGAATATTGGAGATTTAGGCGGATTGAATGCAGCTTACACAGCATTTAAAATGACTAAACAAGGTCAAGGAAATGAGAAAATTGATGGTTTTACACCAGATCAACGTTTCTTTTTATCGTGGGCTCAAGTTTGGAGAGGTAATATTTTACCAGAAACAGCTGCTCAATTAATTAAAACCGATTCTCATTCACCTGGTCCATACCGCACAATTGGTGCACCCGTAAACATGGATGCTTGGTATAATGCATTTGATGTTAAACCAGGAGATAAGTTGTACAAAAAACCTGAAGATAGAATTAGATTGTGGTAAAATATTAAGCCACAGATTAACATGTAATCGTCATTTCGACAGAGCAAGCGAGGGGAAATCTATAAAAAATACTTTAAATAGACTTCTCAGTTATGCTTCTTTCGAAATGACGATTTTTTTATTTATACTTTTCCTGTACTTTCTTAGGCAATTTAGCTAACACTAAAGCTCTAGAAGTCGTAATTCTTTTTTTCAGCTCCATATCATTTAACACTTCTAAATCTGCAACTTGTACCCATTGTCTTTTTGCTAAATGATACGCTTGCGTGATACCATCACGAGCGGTAAGTTCCTCAAATTCTTCTGGAGTACATTTAGTAGAAAATCGATTACCTTCATCAATTGCTATAATTACAAAAATCTTTTCTTCAATCATAAAGCACAAATGATCCCATTTCATACCTTCTGTTGTGCCCGGTAGGCTTAAGCAATATTCTCTAAAAGTTTCTATATCCATATTTAATAAGCTAAAAGACCAAAGAAAAAAGAATAAAGCATAAGTCAGTTTAACATATTGCTAATTTAAAAACTTATTTTTGATTATGAATATTTTGACCAAAACTGCCGATGGTTCTAATACCTTATTTAACCAAACCATTGGTGAGCATTACCACTCTGCTCATGGTGCTTTACAAGAAAGTAAACATGTTTTTATCGATGCCGGATTGAAATTTGCAATAGCAAAAAATCCAAATCAAGAGATTAACATTTTAGAAGTTGGGTTTGGAACTGGCTTGAATTTCATCTTAAGCTTTGCACATTGTGAAGAAAATAATATTCATTTAAATTATACTGGCATTGAAGCATTTCCATTATCGCAAGATGTAATTGAAGAAACGGGTTACAAAGCATATGTTTCTCCAGAAATTTGGGAAAAATTCATCAATAAATATGATGCTACATTATTAAATAAGCAAAAACTGTCATCAAACTGCGAATTAACGATTGCACATACTAAATTAATAGCGTTTGACAGTAAGGCAAAATTTGATTTAATCTATTACGATGCATTTTCAGTGCAACATCAACCAGAAATGTGGACAAACGAAATGATTGCGCATGCTTGTAGTTTTCTTAAAGTTGGAGGTATTTTTGTAAGTTATGCAATCACAGGGAACCTAAAAAGAGCAGTAAAAGCTTGTGGTTTTACAATAGAAAAACTACCAGGGGCACCAGGAAAAAGAGAAATGTTAAGAGCAATAAAATCAGCACATACTTCCATGTCGCATTAAAAATAACAAAAGCCTAATTAACAGTCTGCAAAACAATTATATTTATAGTATGAAATCGATTTCTTTGCCTTTTGTAGCCAAACTAGCCTTGGTACTTTTATCTATTATTATGCTTGGTTACCTAGCAATATTGGGTAAAAGTTTACTTTCGCCATTATTTTTCTCGTTATTGATGGCTTTTTTATTACTTCCGTTTAGCAATTTTTTAGAGCAAAAATTAAGATTTAGAAGAAGTATTTCTTCCATAAGTGCTGTGATATTGATGATTGCTGTTTTATATAGCATACTCTATTTTTTAGGTAACCAATTAAGCGAGCTGTGGGCAGACTGGCCTTTGTTAGTAAAACAAGTTACTGCAGCGTTTCATGACATTCAATTATGGATTTCAAAGACTTTTCATGTTAATACTTATAAACAACAAAGCTACTTAACTGATAGTCTTGAAAAATCATTGGCGACCAGCGCTATTGTTATTGGAACTACGATTTTAACACTCTCCTCAAGCTTATTATTTCTAGCTTTTACACTTTTATTTACCTTCTTTATTTTAAATTATCGCAGCTTATTATTTAATTTTTTAACTACAGTTTTTGCAGAAGAACACAAAACAAAAGTGTCTGAAATTGTTAAAGAAATACAGCGTATCATAAGAAAGTATGTAACAGGTTTATTCTTACAGATGTTAATTGTTTCGTCATTAATGATAATTACCTTATCCTTATTAGGTGTAAAATATGCTATTCTTTTAGGGCTAATTGCTGGTATTTTTAACATTATACCCTACCTAGGAATTTCAACAGCTTTAATAATTAGCACTTTAATCACATTTGCAACTGCGGGAGCATCTCAAGCATTATTTGTTGTTTTTGCTTTTATTGGAGTTCATACCATTGATGGGAATATCTTAATGCCTTTAGTTGTAGGATCTAAAGTTAAAATAAATGCACTTTTTGCTTTCATTGGT
Organism: Sphingobacteriaceae bacterium; assembly: GCA_019752795.1. Lineage (GTDB taxonomy): Bacteria > Bacteroidota > Bacteroidia > Sphingobacteriales > Sphingobacteriaceae > Pedobacter. The sequence goes on along the minus strand of JAIELS010000142.1, from coordinate 1,877 downwards.
ATTATTATCGGAGAAATGATTTGGGGCATCTCGGGTATGTTTTTGTGTATCCCGTATTTAGCAATGCTAAAAATTATTTTTGAAAGAGTTGAGGGTTTAAAACCTTGGGGCGTTTTATTAGGTGAAGAAAATAAATCTCCTAGAAAAAGACGAACTTATAAAATAACTGAAAAGATTAAATTAGAAGATGCTGAATAGCTACTTATTAATTGATAAAATGAAAGAAGAAAAAGACGATAGAAAACCACATATTTTAAACACATCAGCCAATTTACTAGGCTTTTGCTTTATTGTTTTAACATCTGTTAAGATTTCTAAGTTAGAAGAATCTACATACATTGATGAAGGTGCAGCATTGGCAATTTTAATTTTTATGTGTAGCTGCATTTTATCTTTTCTCGCTATGCGAAGTAAAAATATTAATTCAAAAAAAATGGAGAATACCGCCGATATTTTATTTTTATTTGGATTAATCGTTCTCCTTGTGACTACTATACTTATTGTTTTTAATACTATAAAATAAAAATGCCAGCAAATATTCCACCTCCAACAACTACAAGTCCAGATACAGCTTTTTTAAGACTATTAACTGTTTTAGATACCTTACGTACACAATGCCCATGGGATAAAAAACAAACCATGGAGACTTTAAGGCATTTAACAATTGAAGAAACTTATGAACTTTCTGATGCTATTTTAGAAGGCGACATGCAAGAAATTAAAAAAGAACTTGGTGATTTAATGATGCATTTGGTTTTTTATGCTCGTATTGGAAGCGAAACCAATGATTTTGATATTACTGACGTTTTAAATGGAGTTTGCGATAAATTAATTAACCGTCACCCACATATTTATGGCGATGTTGAGGTTAATAACGAGGAAGATGTAAAACGTAATTGGGAAAAAATTAAACTTAAAGAAGGAAATAAATCTGTTTTAGGCGGTGTTCCAGCTGGCTTACCTGCTTTAGTAAAAGCAAGTCGTATTCAAGAAAAAGCTCGTGGTGTTGGTTTTGATTGGGACAAAAAAGAGCAAGTTTGGGAGAAAGTTGAAGAAGAATTGCAAGAATTTAAAGACGAATTTAACATCGCTGAAAACGAAAATATTGATATTGAAAAAGCAGAAGGAGAATTTGGCGACTTACTCTTCTCTTTAGTTAATTATGCACGTTTTATAGATATCAATCCAGAAAATGCCTTAGAAAAAACAAATAAAAAATTTATTAAACGTTTTCAATTTTTAGAAAGTAAGGCAAAAGAAAATGGCAAAGCTCTGCAAGATATGACCTTAGCAGAAATGGATGTTTATTGGAATGAGGCTAAGAAAATTTAAATTATAGACTTTTAATTTTAAAACAGTTTTATCGTTAAAACAGCAATTGAAATAAAATTACTTATATTCATAGTATGAAAAGATTAGTAATTTTAATATTATTAATCATCCCTTTTCTGTTTTGTACTTCTTGGGGCTTTTTTGCTCATCGTAGAGTTAATCAGTTGGCCATATTTACATTGCCCATTGAAATGCTTGGTTTCTATAAAAAAGGAAATAAATACATTACTGAACACGCTATTGACCCAGATAAAAGAAGATATATAGATACACTTGAAGCGCCAAGGCATTACCTTGATGTAGAAAATTATGAGGAAAATATTGATAGTATTCCTCAAAAATTTAATGATGCTTTAGCAAAGTATGGACAGAAAAAATTAAATGAGAATGGTATTGTTCCCTGGCAAATTCAACGTACTTATTATAGCTTAGTTAAAGCATTTAAGACACGTGATTCGATTAAGATATTAAAATATTCAGCAGATTTAGGTTATTATATTGGCGATGTTCACGTTCCTTTAGACACTACAAATACCATAATGGTC
>JAIELS010000154.1 GCA_019752795.1 Sphingobacteriaceae bacterium | reverse complement strand
TAGATAAAGAAGTAAGTATTCCATTAATTGGTCGTAAAATTAAAGTAATGACCGATGAGTATGTGGATATGGAATTTGGTACGGGTTGTTTAAAAGTTACACCAGCACATGACAATAATGATTACGAATTAGGCTTAAAATATAAGTTAGAACCATTCATCGATATTTTAGATGATGATGCCAAACTAAATGAAAAGGCAGAAATATTAGTTGGAGAAGACCGTTTTGTAGCGAGAAAAAAAATCGCCAAAATGTTAGAGGAAGCAGGCAATTTAGAGAAAGTAGAAGATTATAAATCTCAAATTGGTTTTTCTGAACGTACTGATGCTGTAATTGAACCTAAGGTTTCTTTGCAATGGTTTGTAAAAATGAAAGAATTTGCACAACCAGCATTAGATGATGTTTTAAATGGAGAAGTTAACTTAATTCCTAATAAATTCGAGAATACTTATCGCCATTGGATGGAAAATGTTCGCGATTGGAATATCTCTCGTCAGTTGTGGTGGGGACAAAGAATACCTGCTTGGTATTTGCCAGATGAAACTTTTGTAATTGCTAAAACTAGGGAAGAAGCTTTTGAAGAAGCTAAAAAAATGAACCCAAATATTAGTGCATCAGATTTAAAACAAGATGAAGATGTAATGGATACTTGGTTCTCATCTTGGTTATGGCCAATATCAGTTTTCGATGGTTTTAAAGACCCAAACAATAAAGACATCAATTATTATTATCCAACAAATGATTTGGTTACTGCGCCAGAAATTTTATTTTTCTGGGTGGCACGTATGATTATGGCTGGACATGAGTTTATGGGCAAAAAACCATTTACAAATGTTTACTTAACAGGAATTGTACGTGATAAGTTGGGTAGAAAAATGTCTAAATCTTTAGGTAACTCACCAGATCCGATTGGTTTAATTGAGAAATACGGAGCAGATGGTGTTAGAGTTGGTATGCTCATGTCATCACCAGCGGGTAACGATTTAATGTTCGACGAATCTTACTGTGAACAAGGCAGAAACTTTGCCAATAAAATATGGAATGCGTTCCGCTTAGTTAAAGGTTGGGAAGTTGATGAAAATTTAGAAAACCCAAATACCCAAGCCATTACTTGGTTCGAAAATAGATTTAATGAGGCTTTAACTGAAATTGAAGCAGATTTTAAACAATACCGTTTGTCTGAAGCTTTAATGGCTACGTATAAATTGGTTTGGGACGATTTCTGCGCATGGTATTTAGAAATGGTTAAACCTGCTTACCAACAACCTATTGATGCAGCAACCAAAGCAGTTACTGTTAAATATTTTGAGGAAATCTTGAAATTGTTGCATCCATTTATGCCATTTTTAACAGAAGAGTTATATCATGATGAACTGTTTGGCGAACGTGAAGAAATGGATTGTTGTATTGTTGCAAAATATCCAGTTATCGGTAAAATTGATGCACAATTATTAAAAGAAACAGAGTTGATTAAAGATGTAGTTTCTGAAGTTAGAAATGTTAGAAATACTCGTCAAATTTCTCCAAAAGAAGCTTTGCCTTTGAGTGTTAAAGTTAACTCAAGTTTGGTATATGAAAACTGGGCTCATGTTATTTTCAAATTGGCTAATGTTAGCGAGCTAGAATTGGTAAATGATAAAATTGCTGGTGCCGCTAGTTTTATGGTTGGGAATGATGAATTTTTTATCGTGCTTAACGAAAATATAGATTTAGAGGCTGAAAAAGAGCGCTTAACAAAGGAATTGGAATACCTACAAGGTTTCTTAAAATCTGTTGATGCTAAATTAAGTAACGAACGTTTTGTGCAAAATGCAAAGCCAGAGATTATTGAAAATGAGCGTAATAAAAAAGCTGATGCAGAATCAAAAATAAATTCAATAACAGAAAGCTTAAATGCTTTATAAAGATACGCAATAATGAGGAAGTTATTTTTAGGTTTAATTATCGCTGCGAATTTTGCCGCATGTACAAGTTCACCATCTTCAGATTCAGATCAAAAAATTGCTTCTACTATTTTTGTGGAACAAAAGGTAAATGAGTTTATAAAAGCTAATCCAGATTGGGCTAAAGATGAAACAATTCAGGAAGCTACAACGGATAAGTTTAAACATGCCGTAATTAACTGGAGTAACGAGCCTAATTTTTTACAGGATATGCCTTTTCAGTTAAAAGGTTTAAGAGATACTTTGTTAAACGAAACCAACTTTAAAATTGCAACTTTTGTCGGTTTTAATGATAATACACGTGTTTCTGGCTCCATATTAAATTATATTCAGCTACAGATAGACGGCATTGTACCGCCAGACTTAGAAAAAGATTTAACCTTGAGTAAAAATTATACGATAACTGGTAACCTATATAAACAAGGTAAACGTGGCGATGTAAAGTATATCAGCGTTGCAGATTTTAAAGGTTACGATTTGGGTAAATATTTATTTTCTGTAACAGCAGTAAAGCCTATCAAATAATATCAATTGCGCTGAACTGTCTTTAAAGCTACAAATCTTTGTAATTCGGTACATCTTCTACAAATGAAAATGCTCCATTTTTGTGGTCTATTTTTGCATAAAAATGATTCATTCCATTTGTAACTACTAGCCAATGTGCTTTATAAACTGAGTTGTACCTTGCGGCCTGATCAAAAGTAGCTTGAGTAATTGCAACAGATGGTGCTTTGCACTCAATAACCATTATTTTTTCTCCAGCGCTATTGTAAACTAAAATATCACTGCGTTTTTTGGTTTGATTAAGGCTTAAACCACCTTCAATTTGCAGTAAAGTGGCTGGGAATTTTTTCTCTATAATGAGGTATTGAATAAAATGTTGACGAACCCATTCTTCGGGTGTTAAAACCAAATGTTTTTTTCGTATTTCATCAAAAATAAAAATCACATTATCCCTATTGGTAATTTTAAAAGGATAATTTGGAAGATTGAGTGGAGTAGGATTAAACATGGTTTAGTATAGGGTATTGAGTATGGCGAATTGCGATTAAGTTACCAAAGATAGTTTTTATTATCATGTCTCAAATCTCATATCTCAATACTCATATCTAAATAAAATTGTAAATTTACGGCAATGAGTGCAGTAGATATTATTAAAGATTTAAAAGCCAGAAAATTTAAGCCATTGTATTTATTGCAAGGCGAAGAGCCATATTATATCGACCAAGTGGTAGATTACATGGAGAATAATATTTTGAGCGATGCCGAAAGAGGATTTAATCAGACTGTTTTGTATGGGAAGGATACAGATATGGCAACTATTTTAAATGCTGCTAAACGTTATCCGATGATGGCAGAATACCAACTCATTATTGTTAAAGAGGCGCAAGATTTAAAATGGGCTAAAGAAACTGAAGGCAGCAGTAAAGAGATAGAGTTTGTTTTAAATTATTTCGAAAAGCCATTGCCAAGCACTATTTTGGTTTTTGCTTATAAATATGCCAATTTCGATAAACGAAAAAAAATATATAAATCAATTAGTAAAAGTGGTGTAATTTTTCAATCAGATTTGGTTAGAGATTACAAGTTAATGCCATGGATTGAAGAGTATATCAAAGAGAAAGGATATAAAATTGCACCACAAGCGGCTGCTTTAATGGCAGAATATTTAGGTACAGACTTGTCTAAAATCTCCAATGAGATTGAGAAATTGTGTTTAAATATTAAAAAAGATATAACAATTACTACCGAGCATATTCAGAAGAATATTGGAATTAGTAAAGAATATAATGTTTTCGAATTGCAAAAGGCCTTAGCAATGCGTAATGTTTTAAAATGCAATCAAATTGTGAATTATTTTGCAGCTAATCCCAAGGCTAACCCAATGGTAATGGTGATGGCAAATCTTAATTCTTATTTCACTAAAATTTTAAAATATCATTACTTATCAAACAAGAATGATGCAGCTAGAGAGTTGGGTGTTAGTCCTTATTTTATTAAGGATTATGAAATGGCAGCTAGAACATTTAACGATGCAAAAACCTTTGATATCATTAGCTTATTGAGAGCATATGATTTAAAGAGTAAAGGTTTAGAAAGTACTGGTAATACTACTGATGGAGAGTTATTAAAAGAGCTACTTTTTAAAATGTTACATTAACGCATTTGATCATTTTATATTTTTTTAATGTAACTATAAAGTTATGTTTGGTAGTGTCTAAAAAGCTTATACTACGCTATATTTACGTTTGTATTAACTAACAGAAATTATTCATGAAAAAAAAATTACTTACCATTTTATTAACGGTTGGTGTAATGACTGCAGCAAATGCTCAAGTTAGACCACCTGCTGCGGGTGCTGCTGCAGATACAACTCGAAGACCTGGCAGTGCTTTAGGTTCTGGTGTATCGGCTCAGCCTAAACCATACGCAACCGTAATTACAAATAAAGCAGTTACCCGTAAAGGGATGATTACTACTCACAAAATTGAAGATAAATTCTTTTTTGAAATAGCGGATACCCTATTAGGAAGAGATATTTTAGTAGTCAATCGTATTTCAAAATCTGGTGCAGATGTTCGTGCTGCTCAAGGATATGCTGGCGATCAAATTGGTAGCTCTGTAATCCGTTTTGAAAAAGGTCCAAATGATCGTATTTTTTTACGTAAAGTAAGTTTTAGAACTTATGGTGTAGATAGTACTACCTCTATGTACCAATCATTAAACAATTCAAATATTCAAGCTATTGCAGCTTCATTTAATATTGCAGCATACAATCCAGCTAAAACTGCTAGTGTGATAGATATGACTAGCTATATCAATAGTGATAACGAAATTTTTTATTTTAGTTCACCAGCTTCAAAAACTAGATTTAGATTAGGTGCTCAACAAGCAGATCGTAGTTATATTTTAGGCGTTCGTAGTTTTCCGACTAACGTAGAAATTAATGTAGTTAAAACATATAGTCAAACTGCTGCGGTTTCTGCATTTGGTGGTGCGCCTGCTCCAGGTGGAGGTGCGGCTAGTGGCTCTTCTACAATAGAATTAAATTCTTCATTGGTTATTTTACCTAAGGTACCTATGAAAGCTCGTTACTTTGATTCTAGAGTTGGTTATTTCACTGTTGGTTATACTGATTTTGATCTTAATCCACAAGGTGTTAAGGAAATCGAATTAGTGAAAAGATGGCGTTTAGAGCCAAGAGCAGAAGATATGGCTAAATATAAAAGAGGTGAGTTGGTAGAACCAAAAAAACCTATTATCTTTTATATTGATCCAGCTACACCAAAAAAATGGATACCTTATCTAATAGCAGGTGTTAATGATTGGTCTAAAGCTTTTGAAAAAGCAGGTTTCAAAAATGCAGTTATGGGTAAAGAAGCACCTACTAAGGCACAAGATTCTACCTGGAGTATTGATGATGCACGTAACTCTGCAATTGTTTATAAACCCTCAGAAATTGCTAATGCTAGTGGGCCAAGTATTTCAGATCCACGTTCTGGAGAAATTATGGAAAGTCATGTTAACTGGTTCCATAACGTTCAAAGTTTAGTACGTGATTGGTACTTGATTCAAACTGCAGCAGTTGACCCAAGAGCTCGTAAAATGACATTCAGTGATGAGCTAATGGGCGATTTAATTCGTTTCGTATCGTCTCACGAAGTTGGCCACACTTTAGGTTTACGTCATAACTATGGTTCAAGTTCTACAGTACCTGTAGAGAATTTGCGTAACAAAAAATGGGTTGAAGCAAATGGACATACCCCTTCTATTATGGATTATGCTCGTTTTAACTATGTAGCTCAGCCTGAAGACAATATTACTAAAAGCGGTTTGTATCCTCGCATTGGCGATTATGATAATTGGGCAATTGAATGGGGTTATAGATATTTCCCAGATAGTAAATCAGTAGCGTCTGATAAGGTTATTTTAGATAAAATGACTTTGGAATCAGCTAAAAACAGACGTTTATGGTTTGGTACTGAAACAAACCCAGACGATCCACATTCGCAAAATGAAGATTTGAGTGATAACGCAATGAAAGCTAGTGAATATGGTATTAAAAACCTTAAAGTAATTTTAGCGGGATTGCCAGAGTGGACTAAAGAAAAAGGCGAAGGTTATGATAATTTAGCCAATATGTATGGTCAATTAACTACTCAATTTGGCCGTTACATGGGGCATGTTGCTAAAAATGTTGGCGGTATTTACGAAAACCCTAAAACAGTAGAGCAAGCAGGTCCAATTTATGAACGCACACCAGCTTCAACTCAAAAAGAAGCAATGAATTTTTTAAGTCAGCAATTGTTTACTACACCTAAATGGTTATTAAATCAAGCTATACTTGATAATATTAGTGGAAATCCATTAGAAGTAGTATCTAGATTACAAGCGCCAACTTTAAATCGCTTATTGAGTACTAGTACAATGTCTAAATTAATAGCTGCAGAAACAACTGACGGTGCAAGTGCTTATAAAATCTCAGATTTATTTTCAGATTTAAATGGTGCAATACTTTCTGAATTAAAATCAGGTTCTGCAATTGATGTTTATCGTCGTAACTTACAAAAAGCTTATGTTGAAAAATTAATTGCAATCGCAAAACCAGCTCCTGCTCCAGCTGCAGCAGCTGCAGCTTTAGGCGCACCAAGAGGTTTAAGTGCAGCACAAAGTGATGTAATGTCTGTAGTTAAGGGTCAATTACGTGAATTACAAGGCTCAATGAAGTCGGCTTCAAATACACAATCAGATTCTTTAACTAAATATCACTTACAAGATTTAGCTGATCGTATTGAGGCAGCACTTTCTAATAAGGACTAAATTTAATTATCATATTTCTTTTTTGAGCGTCCCGATTTATCGGGACGCTTTTTTTATGAATGAAATAAACACATTAACATGATGATCAATTACAATTTACTAGGCAAAGGATTTAAAAATTAATATCTTTGCGCAAAATAAAATTATTAGGCTTTTCTTTTAAAGCTTAAACATTATAAATTATAAAATATGGCATTACAATGTGGTATAGTTGGCTTACCCAATGTTGGTAAATCTACTTTATTTAACTGTTTATCAAACGCAAAGGCACAAGCTGCTAACTTTCCTTTTTGTACTATAGAACCTAATATCGGAGTAATTACTGTTCCAGATGACAGATTAACTAAACTTTCTGAATTAGTTAAACCTAATAAAGTACAACCAAATACAATTGAGATTGTAGATATTGCTGGTTTAGTTAAAGGAGCTTCTAAAGGTGAAGGTTTAGGGAACCAATTTTTAGGCAATATTAGAGCTACAAGTGCAATTATACATGTATTGCGTTGTTTTGATGATGGCAATGTGATCCATGTTGATGGTTCTGTGGATCCAATACGTGATAAAGAAATTATTGATACTGAATTGCAGTTGAAAGATTTAGATACAGTTTCAAAAAGAATTCAAAAAGTTGAGAAAATGGCTAAAACTGATAAAGAAGCCAAAAGAACTTTCGATATTTTAACCATAGTAAAAGCACATTTAGAAACTGGTAGCTCTGTTCGCTCTGCATCTTTAGAAAAAGATGATTTTGAATTTATTGAAGAATTAGGTTTATTAACTCAAAAACCAGTAATGTACGTTTGTAATGTAGATGAAGGTTCTGTAATAGAAGGTAATGCTTACACACAAAAAGTAATCGAAGCAGTTAAAAATGAGAATGCAGAAGTTTTAATTATCTCTGCTAAAATCGAATCAGAAATTGCTGAATTAGAATCATACGAAGAAAGACAAGAGTTTTTGGGAGATCTTGGATTAACTGAATCTGGTGTAAATAAATTAATTAGAGCTGCTTATCGTTTGTTAGACTTATACACTTACTTTACTGCTGGTGTACAAGAAGTTAGAGCATGGACAATTACTAAAGGTTTTACAGCACCACAAGCAGCAGGTGTAATTCATACAGATTTTGAGAAAGGATTTATTAGAGCCGAAGTTATTAAATACAATGATTTTGTAACGTTGGGTTCAGAAGCCGCTTGTAAAGAAGCAGGTAAATTAGGTGTAGAGGGAAAAACTTATATAGTAGAAGATGGAGATATTATGCATTTCCGTTTTAACGTTTAAGTTAAAATAACAAATATAAAAAAAAGCCTCTTAAATTAAATTTAGGAGGCTTTTTAATTTAGGATGAATGCTATTTGTGTTATTGTTCATCAATACTTTTGCCTTTCATAGCTTGGCCAACTGCCATATCCATTAATCGCTCTGCAAAAGGACGAGTATATTCATTTAATTCATCTGCTTTTTTCAAAATACGATCTTTATCTCCACTATCTAAAGCATCTTTTAGTTCTGCAATAATTACAATCGTTAAAGTAAGTTCTTGTTCGTTTAAGATATTTCCGTTTTTCTTAATAAAACGTTCTGCAGTGTAAACCAATTGTTCGCCTTCGCTTTTCGCTTCAATTAGCATGCGTTGTTCTACATCACTTTTGGCGTTTTCAATACTATCAATTAGCATTTTTTCAACCGTATCGTCACTTAAGCCGTAGCTTGGAACTACGTCAATTTCTTGTTTTACTCCAGAGCGTAATTCAATTGCTTGTACGGTTAAAATACCATCAGCATTTAACATAAAATTGATGTCTACTTTTGGTAAACCAGCCGGCATAGCCGGAATTCCTTTCAAATCAAATTCTGCCAATTTTCGATTTTCTTTTACTAAATCTCTCTCACCCTGATAAACGGAAATTTTCATATTCACTTGTCCATCAATAGAAGTTGTGTATTGCCTGCCAGCTTTTGTTGGTACTTTACTATTACGAGCGATAATTACATCCATTAAGCCGCCCATAGTTTCAATTCCTAAAGAAAGTGGGGTAACATCTAATAATAAAATATCTGATCGGTTACCTGCTAAAATATCAGCTTGAATAGCTGCACCTAGAGTTACAACCTCATCTGGGTTAATTTGATCATGTGGTTCGCGACCAAAGAAATTGCTTACAGCTTGTTTTACAAAAGGTGTACGTGTAGAACCGCCTACTAAAACCACTTCGTCAATTTCAGCAATCGTTATGTTTGCATCAGCTAATGCTTGTTTGCAGCAAGCCAAGGTTTCTGCGACCTTATCGGAAATCAAATTCTCGAAAGTTTGTTTATCTAAAGTGCACCAAATTTCACCAACTTTTTCATTATATAAATTTTGTGTCGATAATGCTTTTTTAGCTTCTTCTGCTTGTAAACGTAATGTTTGCATTAAGATATTATCTTCAGCAACTGTTGTAAAGTCTAATTTATTTTTTTCTATCCAATAGTTCAGAATGGCACT
>JAIELS010000149.1 GCA_019752795.1 Sphingobacteriaceae bacterium | reverse complement strand
GCTTTTGCTCATTACCAAAAAAGTCCTTTTCTACTTCACCTCTAAATTTTCCTTTAGCGATAAAACTTTTTACAGGTCTATCTTCTAAAGAATGATATGACATCACCACTAAACGACCACCAGGTTTTAAAACCGCAGCACTTTGTTCTAAAAAGTTTTCTAAAACTTCTATTTCTGCATTAACCTCTATACGCAAAGCCTGAAAAACTTGCGCCATATATTTATTTTCTTTTCCCTTAGGGATATGATTTGCGATGGCGTTTTTAAAATCGGCAAGTGTTGAAATTGGCTGATCCATACGAGCAGTTGAAATTGCTCTAGCCAAAGACTTCGCATTTTTAACCTCTCCGTAAATACCAAATATTCTATGAAGCTTATCTTCTGGATATGTATTTAACACAATAGCCGCAGTTAAAGGGCGTTGCTTATCCATGCGCATATCTAAATCAGCTTCGAAACGTGTAGAAAAACCTCTACTTGGCTCATTAAATTGATGTGAAGAAACACCTAAATCAGCCAGAATACCATCTACTTGCTTATAACCCAATAAACGAAGATTGTTTTTAAGGAAGCCAAAATTTTGATCAACAAACAAGAAACGCGGATCGTCAATTTTATTTCTTTGTGCATCAGGATCTTGATCAAAAGCAATCAATACGCCATCCTTACCCAAGTTTTTAAGAATTTCTTTAGAATGACCACCACCACCAAAAGTAACATCTACATATACGCCATTAGGCTTGATGTTTAAACCCTCAATACATTCTTTTAACAACACAGGAACATGGTAACTATTCTCCATCTTCAACCCTCCTATCTTTACCGCCCATTACTTTTTCCGCAAGTTTTGCAAAATCAGCAGGAGAATCATTGAACAAATCTTCATAAGATTTTTTATCCCAAACCTCTATTTTATCTAACTGACAAGCCAACACCACTTCAGAGCCAATTTTCGCAAAATCAGTTAGAGACTTTGGCAACAAAACCCTACCAGCCGCATCCAGAGACAATTCAGTAGCACCGCGTTGAAACTTTCGCACAAAATCCCTATTCTCAGGAATGTACATATTCAACTTCATCATATCAGCTACAATCTCTTCCCAAACTTTTTTAGGATAGATAATTAAATTTTGCTCAAAACCCCGACTAACAATTAAACCATCTTTCTCAACATCAGGCAATTGCTTCTTTAACGAAGAAGGAACACTTAAGCGCCCTTTCGCATCTAGTTTGCAATCAAATTCTCCTATTAGTTGAGTCATAATGGTCTTTACACTTTTTATGTAGTGTAAAAATAAAATACTTTTACCACTTTTTACCACTTTTTACCACAAAAAAGTTATCAACATATTTTTAGCTATACACTAATCCCACTTTTAAGTAGTATTTGACAAGAATTTAACCCACAAAAAAAGCGGTATCTCGAAAAAATTTCCGAAATACCGCTTGTAAGCAGTTAGTTATAAATGCTTTAATTAATTCATTATCGCTTTTACTCCAGGTAACTCTTTACCTTCCATATACTCTAGTAAAGCCCCACCGCCGGTAGAAACATAGCTCACTTGATCGTCTAAATTAAACTTAGCAATCGCAGCTGCAGAATCACCTCCTCCAATTAAAGAAAAAGCTCCATTTTTTGTTGCCGCTACCACAGCTTCGGCTATCGCTTTTGTTCCGTGCTCAAAGTTGGCCATTTCAAAAACCCCCATTGGCCCATTCCACAGTATTGTTTTAGAATTTTTAATAGTTTCACTAAATAATTCGATGGTTTTTTCACCAATATCTAAACCCATCCAATTAGCGGGTATACTGCCTGTAGCTACTTGATTTTTAGTCGCATTATTATCAAATTTATCAGCAATTACCGTATCGATAGGAAGTATTAAATTTACACCTTTAGCTTTCGCTTTTTCAATTAATTCTAAACATAAAGCCATTCTATCTTCTTCTAATAATGATGTACCTATTTCGCCTCCTTGTGCTTTAGCAAAAGTATAAGCCATACCGCCACCAATTATCAGATTATCCACTTTATCTAATAAGCTTTCTATTAATAAAATTTTATCGGAAACTTTTGCGCCACCCATAATTGCAGTAAACGGCTTTACAGCACCATGATTTACTTTTTCAGCATTTTTCAACTCCTCAGCCATTAAATATCCGAAATATTTTGCTTTTGGAAAGAACTGAGCCACAATTGTTGTTGAAGCATGCGCACGATGAGCTGTACCAAATGCATCATTTACATAAACATTTCCAAGCTTAGCTAGTTTTTCTGCAAATGCAACATCACCTTTTTCTTCTTCAGGATGAAAACGAAGGTTCTCTAACAACAATACTTCTCTAGGAAATAAATTCTTTGCTTTGTTTTCAGCATCTTCACCAATACAGTCTTCAGCAAATTTCACTTCTAAATCTAACATTCTAGATAAATCTCCTAAAATATGTTTCAAAGAGTATTTATTTTCCGGACCACCTTTTGGTCTTCCTAAATGCGACATTAACACAACCGAACCACCATCATTTAAAATCTTATGAATAGTTGGTAACGCAGCACGCATCCTTTTATCATCAGTTATATTAAAATCCTTATCTAAAGGAACATTAAAATCTACCCTTATTAGTGCCTTTTTATCTTTAAAGTTAAGTTGATCAATTGTATTCATATCTTAATTTAGTTTTAAAATCATTTCATAATGCGGTCCCACTCCAGCAATTTCAAACTCTTCAGAAACCAATTCAAATCCTAGTTTTTGATAAAATTTAATTGCTGAAGTTCTGGCATTGCACCATATATATTGTGCAGTAGTGTTTTTAATATAGTTAACGGCAAATTCAACAAGTTGTTTTCCATAACCTTTACCTAAAAAAGGATGATCTGTTGCCATACCACGAAGCTGATAACCAAGCTGATTATTATCCTTATAATTATTTGGAAAAAAAGTAGCTATAGTTGCAATTTGTTGATCAACATAAAAAGCCAAATGAAATACACCCGCAACTTGATCTGTAGGAAATGAACATTCTGTTAAGGGCTTTCCATTTCTTAAAATTCTACTTCTAAGATCAAGCGTAAGTTCAAGGGGAATAAATTTAACCATTTGCGATTGCGATTTTCTGAACCAAATCTACCAAACGATTAGAGTAACCAGATTCATTATCATACCATCCAACTACCTTCACTAAATCTCCAACAATAGAAGTAAGCTGAGAATCAAATATACAAGAATGTGTATTGTTTATAATATCAACCGAAACAATTGGATCTTCTGTATAGGAAATAATCGTTTTCAGTTGATGGTTAGCAGCTGCTCTAAACGCAGCATTAATCTCGTCAATAGTGGTTTTCTTTTTTAACACACAAGTAAAATCAGTTAAAGAGCCATTTAAAACCGGAACCCTAATGCCGGCCCCTCCCAATTTTCCATCTAAATGAGGAAAAATATAAGTAATTGCTTTTGCCGCTCCCGTGCTTGTTGGAATGATAGAAGACGATGCCGCCCTCGCTCGACGTAAATCTTTATGAGGTGCGTCATGTAAATTTTGATCACCGGTCATAGAATGGATTGTAGTAATGTAACCTTCTTGAACTCCCCAGTTTTCATCTAAAATTTTAACCATTGGCGCTACATTATTAGTAGTACACGAGGCATTAGAAATGATTTTAGATTTTAAATCAATTTGATCATCATTAACACCAATAACTACCATTGGAATTGTAGGATCTGTTGCTGGGGCTGAAATAAGCACCTGCTTTGCTCCGGCTTTTAAATGTAGACCTGCTGTATGCTGATTAGTAAATTTACCAGTTGACTCAATAACTAAATCTATCGATAATTCTTGCCAAGGCAATTGTTCTGGGTCTTTTTCTTTAAGCACTATAATCGGTTTACCATCGATAATTAAATGGGTTTCATCGTATTCGATAGCACCTTTATAAACACCATGGACAGAATCATACTTAAATAAATGTGCCAAAGTAGAAGGCTCTGCAAGATCATTTATAGCAACGATATTAAGCTTGCGCTCTATTGCTGTTCTTAAAAAAGTACGACCAATTCTACCAAAACCATTAATTGCAATGTTCATGAGACAAAAATACCCATATTCTTTTAACCGAGAGCTATTTTTTTGTAGTTTTTAAGTAATACAAAAGAGAGATTAGCTCTCTCTATTACGCAAGGTAAAAGTGTCAACAAAAATAATGTCAGAAAGCTTATAATTAGACCCTTTCTTTTTACCTAATTTATAAGTAATTAATGAGTTTAAAATCAAGCAGATACCCATAATTATGGAAATAAGCGCAAAATTACCCAAGCGTTGTAGTAACAATGCTAAAAGAATCATTAAAACGCTAAACAAAGCTAGGATTAAAACGATTTGATTTGCACTGAAACCAAGCTCTTGAAGTCGATGATGAACATGTTTTCTATCACCTTTAAACGGTGACTTTTTGTGAAGTATACGAATAAAAAATACTCTTAAAGAATCAAATATTGGGACAATCAGAACAGCAACAGAAATTGCAGGCGCAGAAAGAAAATAAGGCGTTGGTGTTGAACCAACTTTATTTAATTCGATAAACTTAATTGCCAATACAACACAGACTAAACCTATTATTAAAGCGCCCGTATCACCCATAAATATTTTAGCAGGAGTATAATTAAAACGTAAAAATCCAGCTATTGAACCGAACATTGCAAAAGCTATAAATGCATAAGGTAGCGATTCTGTTAATGCAAAAAAAACACCAAAACCTAAAGTAGCTATTGCGCCAAGCGTTCCCGCTAACCCGTCAATACCATCTATAAGGTTAAAAGCATTATTTACAAAAATAATTACGACAATAGAAAATAAACTACCCCAAAAAACACTAACTTCCCATAAATAAAACACACCATACCAACTAGTTAACCTAAAGTTACCCAGCAATACCAATATCACAGCTACAACTAATTGAAGTATTAATTTGGTTCTTGGATTAACACCATACAAATCGTCTTTTAAACCTAAGCCAAAAAGAATGATACAAGATGTAATTAAAAAGTTGGCTTTCTGGTAATTTACGGTTGTTGCAAAAAGCAAAATTGTGATAGTAAAACTACAAAAAATAGCAACTCCGCCCAATCTAGAAATATGTATTTTGTGAGACTTTCTATGACTATCGGAATGATCAAATAATCGAAATTTAATTGCAGTATGTATAATTGAGGGAATGCTAAATACACATACCGAAAACGCCAATAAAACGATTGCAATATAATAAAAGATATGGTCCGACAAAAAATTCACAAGATTTGTTAAGTTTTCTCAAATTTAACGATAATATCAACAGATAGTTAATATTATTAATTTAAAATAAAAACTGTTTAAATTTAGTGATTTTTTTAAAAAAAATTGTAATTAAAGGATATGGTAATGAATTTTTCTTTGCTGCTTTATAATCATTAGTTAATGCTAAATATCGTTGCTTTAACGAAGAATTACTCATTCCTCCCACTCGCATATTTACAATTAATTTATCTAAAAACCTTGCGTTTACTTGATGAACATATAAAAAACGAACCATCAACTCATAATCTGCCGCTGTACCAAAATCTAAAGAGTAATTACCAAAATGAGTAAACAATTCTTTTTTTAAGTAAAGAGTTGGATGCGCCGGCATCCAACCAAGTAAAATATCGTTTTTAACAAACTGATTTGAAACCCACCTTCTTATAATCTTTTTAGAAGAACTAAGATCAATATAATTTAAATTACCATAAATACCATCAGCATCCTTTTCATTAAACTCATTCACAATAGCTGATATTACATTACTCGATGCTAACATATCATCAGCATTTAAAATACCAATAACGTCTCCAGTAGCAACTTTAATACCTTTATTTAAAGCATCATACATGCCTTTGTCCTTCTCAGAAATAAAATAATGAATTTGGCTCCTGTAACTTTCTATAATCGAAAGCGTACGATCTGTCGAACCACCATCTATTACTATGTATTCTATATTTTTATAATCTTGATATAGAACACTTTCTATACAATCTTTTAAATATTTTTCTCCGTTAAAAACTACCGTGATGATTGTAACTTTCATTTATTATGAATGGATGATTTGATTTTATTTTGAAATAAACTATTCCAATAGTAAAGATAAGCAATACTAGCACATAATCATCTAATGAACAGCCTACAATTTGAGCATAGAAGCCACTGTATAAAATTTGTGTTAGAGGCGGATTTGCGCCCGTTGTACCAAATTTATATGCTACACATGTAGTACTAGAGTCATCGAAGCAGACTGCTGATGTAATTAGGTTATAACCACCTCGTCCAGCTGATGTAGATATCCACTCTGTCGGACTTCCATTGCCAGCTGCATATGAAGTATAATAAAGTCTATCTTGCGAACCAGCGACGACATGACAGCCATCTTGAGCAAAAGAATGATATTGAAAACCAAAAAGAATAAAAATTACAAAAAGAAATTTTAACTCTATTTTGAAAATATATTCCATGCAATAAAAATTAGCTGATTATTTATATAGAATGTATATTTTAAAACACCCAAAACTATTAAATTTTTCTGTAAATAAACGCAATCCCCATACCTCCACTCAAAACTAATAGTATCAAACTATAATTATCTATTGGACAATTATAGGTAAGCGTGTAAGTAATAGTTTGCCCTAAATTATTAACACTACCATTTGAAACTACAGTAATACCAGAAACTGCACACTGCTCTCCGTAGGTTGGATTTCCATCAAAATATGGACAATTGTTATAACTGGTATACCATGAGTTTAAAAAATCTTTTGTTGGCGTAGTATAAGTTGGAAACGTTGGAATGTAATATTGACTAACGGGGTAAGGTTGTACACCTTGATAACCAGTATATAAAAAAGTATCATTTCCAATTTTACAGCCAACAACTGTTTCGGCATTACTTTTTAAAAATGCAAATAGAAGAAAGACAGTAAAAAGAAAAATGTTTGTTTTTTTCATATATAACGCACTATGTTAAAATCATTATTAAAACCGCCTTAAACAATGGGTAATTTTGAGCAATAAACGCTACGATTTACACAATATTACCCACAAATAGTATATCAATTTATTTCCGCAATTAAATAAAATAATATTTTAAAAATATGCAATTCAGATAAAGCAATATCCCTTAGCTAGCTAAAGTCAAAAATTTTCTTTTTCTAAAAACAGCAAAAAGTAAAACCCCAATAGAAACTGCATAAACTGGGCTATCTAAAGGCGCATTACAAATAAACTTATAGTTATAAAGCGTATAATTAACTCCATTGTAACGATAAGTGCCACACGACTTAGTTCCCTGCTTTTCCCAACTACAAGCGCCATTACTAACAGGAGTCCCTAAAGGTGGATCATAATATTCAGAATAAAATACTCCGCCTTGTATAGTTCCGCAATCTGTTGCTCCAGATATAGGGGGCACATGTGCATTAACTGATAAAGAGCAAAACACCAACAAAAAAGAAAAGAAGAAAGAATAAACACATTTGAATTTATTAACACTATTTTCCTTTAAAAGAAATGAATTTATTTTTTTAAGAAACACTTTTAACTATTAATTAATATTAATTAAATCAAAAAAAGTGCCGATTATAAATATTAAAAGATTTATTGATTTGAGGAGCTGAAATAGGTTAAAATTTAATTTTAAATATACTCAAAATACGAGAATAATTCAACACTAAATGAAACAGTGAAGTTTACATCTTTCGGAGCCCAACTAATTCAAAAATTAGACTTAGAGAATTCTAATATAAAAGAATCAAAGAATAATTTGAAGAGTTAAGCAATCTTATTTTTTAAAAAATAAACTCCAGAAAAGCCTGCAAACAACATTATCACCCAAACATAATTATCAAAAGGAACGTTAGTTTGCGGACTATCGCATTCATCAGTTTTGTTATAGGTATAAGAAACGTGAGTATCTGTTCTGATAGGAGTTGCACCAAGAGAAGGTGCAATTACGCACTGAACACCTAAGGAAGTCATCTCTTGTTCGGCAGAAACATAAACAGTGCCCCCATGTGGTGGTATTGTTGGATCGTAATAAGAAGTTGCACCGTACATATTAATATAACCACAGCGATATCCTCTACAATCATTACAGCCATAACCCCAATAAATTGGAATTTTAGGCCCATTACTATCGTAATATAAAATTTCAGGGGTACCTACATAAGCCGAAGCCTTGCCTAAATATCTAGTATAAACATAATCTTGACCTATTTTACATCCATTCCCAGAAGAAGTAGCTATTGCACTTGACGAAAGCAAAAATATGGCAAAGAATAAAAAAAATATTAATTTACAATATTTCATTATAAGTGTTTTTTCTTGTAAATCTTTTTAAAAACAGAAAATAAGTACTTCCAGTCAATACAGGAATGTAGTCATCTATTCGACAATTCATAATGCTATAATCAACCAAAAACCCACTTCCTCTCCATCCTATAAAACCTATTGAACAACTATTACTTGTAATGGAATTAACATAAGCATAAGTAGTAGCGGCTGTAAACCCTCCAGAACAATTATCTGGAATGGGGCTTGTCCATTGATTCCAACCTGATTGAGAATTTATATACACCTGACAGCCTTTTAAACAACCCGTATCAGCAAATAAATTATTATTTATTAAAAATAAAAACACAAAAAATAAAAAATATTTTTTCATAGTTAACTATTTAATTAATACTTAAAAAGCATCGAGTTTCAACAGTAAAAATTTGTAAATAAGCTTTAGCTAACAATGCAAAAATACCTAATTTTTACCGTAAAAAAAGCAATTAACCAATTTAGAATAAAATTTAAACCTTATTCTAATGAAAAAGTGAAGGATAATCAATTTATTTTATAATTAATTTATCCACCAAAAAGACAATATGTTTAAAACTATTCCTATTAAAAATCCATTATTTTAATCACCTTTAAACGGTTTTTAAAAGACTAAGTTTAATCTTCATTTAGTAATTTGTAACATGTTAAATATCAATCAATTTAAAAATTTGTTTCTTTTATCTGTGTCAATTTTACTACTCAGCTCTTGTTCAGCAAGTAAAGCACGTAGAGAGAAAACACTATTTAATTCTCCATCGGATTATGTTACGGACACAATTAAACGGGTATATGTAGTAAACGACCAAGGCTTAGGAGATATTTATTACAAAATAAAAGTTAATGATCTAATTGCAGTTAAAAACAAACAAAA
>JAIELS010000203.1 GCA_019752795.1 Sphingobacteriaceae bacterium | reverse complement strand
TGACCCCATTTGAAAAAGAAAACCCAGATAGTATACAACAAAGTCGTAGATTAAGAATTGCAAAAGGTTCTGGCCACAAAGTGGAAGAAGTAACGAAATTGATTAAACAGTTTGAAGATATGCGAAAAGTAATGAAGCAATTTTCAAATCCAGCGGCAGCTGCAAAAATGATGAAAAATATGCCTAAAATGCCACAGGGCAGAATGTAGGTTTAACCAGGCTAAAGCCAAAAAATATATAAATCCCGTTGCAAACGCTTCGGGATTTTTTGTTTTATTATAAAACCCTAACCAATAATCCTTTTAAATATTCGCCTTCAGGAAAAGATAAGCGAACGGGGTGATCTTCTGGTTGAGAAAACTGCTTAATGACTTGTACTTCTTTGCCGGCATCTAATGCGGCCCAAGCAATAATTTGCTTAAAAGTATCTATATCTACAGCTCCAGAACAAGAGAACGTCGCTAATAATCCACCTGATTCTAATAATAACAAGCCTAATCTATTTAAATCTTTATAAGCACGAGCAGCTCTATCTAATGCAGAACGAGAAGGTGCATATTTTGGTGGGTCAAGAATAACAATATCAAATTTTTTGCCTTCTTCCTTAAATGCTCTAAGCTGTTTATTTACATCAGATTGTATAGCGATATACTTTTTTGATTTGAACTTATTTAGTTCAATATTTTGCTTTAAAGTTTCTATAGCCAGTGCAGAGCTATCTACACTTGTTACTTCATTTGCGCCCTGTTTAAATGCATTTAAACTAAATCCACCACTGTAACTAAAACAATCTAAAACACTTTTATCTTTAGCGTAACTAGCTAAAATTTGTCTGTTGTCTCTTTGGTCGCAATAGAAACCAGATTTTTGACCTTCTGCAATATTAATATGATAGATAATTCCGTTTTCTTTCACAGCGATAAATGCTGGAGGAGTTTCTCCCCAAAGCAATCCATTTTCTGCAGTTATGCCCTCATGTGTACGAGCGGTAGCATCACTTCTATCAAAAATACCTTTGGGTTGTAAAGTTTTAACTAAAATTTCGATAAGAATTGTTTTTGCTTTTTCAATTCCTGTACTTAAAATTTGGACAGAAAGAAAATCAGCATATTTGTCTACAATTAATCCTGGTAAGAAATCAGCTTCGCTAAAAATTAATCGATATGCATCGGTATCTTTTGTTAAAAGGTGGGCTCTGGATGAAATTGCTTTGTTAATTTTTTGAGTGTACCAAGCCTCATCAATGGCTATATTTTCATCCCATTCTAATAAGCGAACTGCAACTCGAGATTGATCGTTAAAGTATCCATAAGCCAAAAAGTCGTTGTTTGCATTTACCACTTTTACTACATCTCCGTTTTCGGGTTTCCCTTTAATTTTATCTAATGCGCCAGAAAACACCCATGGATGACGTTGTAAAACAGCTTTTTCTTTTCCCTTTTTTAACTTAATTTCTACCATATTGCAAAGTTAAGAAAAGTTGTGAGTTACCAGTTGTGAGTTATTAGGCTTATCTTAAATATATAGTCGGGTTAAATATTTTTTTTGTGTTGTTCGTGTCTTTGTGGTTTAATTGTATTTTTGAATTATGGAACAGATTAGTTGGACCGATTTCGAGAAAGTAGAACTGAGAACAGGAACTATTTTAGAAGTTTTTGATTATCCTGAAGCGAGAAAACCTGCGTATAAAGTAAAGGTAGATTTTGGAGAGTTTGGCATTAAGATGAGTAGTGCGCAAATTACCAAACATTATACAAAAGAAGAATTAGTAGGTAGGCAAATTGTTGGGGTAATTAACTTCCCCAAAAAGCAAATAGGGAAGTTTATGAGTGAATTTTTAGTAACAGGTTTTGCAGATGAAAATGGCGATATTGTGCTCGCGGCTGTTGCTGCTCAAGTACCGAACGGTAGTAAGTTAATCTAGTCAGCAAGTTTGATGATTAAGCTTACAGTTAACCAGTTTCAACAATTAAACGATTAACCAAAATGTCATTTTATAATTTCGAAGAAAACCAAAATCCAGCTGCTGAAGACGAACATTACATGCGTTTAGCATTAAATGAGGCTAAAAAAGCTTACGATGCTGACGAAATTCCCATTGGAGCTATTGTGGTTTGTAAAGGTAAAATTATAGGTAAAGGACATAATTTAACCGAACAATTAAATGATGTGACTGCACATGCAGAAATGCAAGCTTTTACAGCTGCAGCGCAAACTTTAGGTGGAAAATATTTAAAAGACTGTACGTTATATGTTACTATAGAGCCTTGCATAATGTGTGCGGGCGCTAGTTATTGGACACAAATAAGCAGAATAGTTTACGGTGCCAACGAAGAAAAAAGAGGTTTTACTAAGGTCAATCAAAACATTTTGCACCCTAAAACGTTATTAAAAGGAGGGGTTTTAAGTGTAGAGTGTGGTGCTTTAATGACGTTGTTTTTTCAAAATAAACGTAAACAAAGTTGACAAACAATTGAATAAAACTTAACCTTTCTCTACTATATTTGTACATTAACATTTTAAAACTTAAAATATATAATTATGGCTTTTGAATTACCTGCGTTAGCATACGCAACAGATGCATTAGAACCGCATATCGATAAAATGACTATGGAAATACACCATGGTAAACATCACCAAGCTTACGTTACAAATTTAAATAAAGCATTAGAAGGCAAGCCTGAGGCTAATTCTAATATAGATGATATCATTAAAAATATTTCAAAATTTCCTGCAGCTGTTAGAAATAACGGTGGCGGTCATTTTAATCACTCTTTGTTTTGGACAGTTTTAGGCCCGAATAAAGGAGGTGAGCCAACAGGCGATTTAGCAAAAGCGATTAATGAAACTTTTGGTTCATTTGCTGAGTTAAAAACTAAATTACAAGAAGCTGGTGCAACTCGTTTTGGTTCTGGTTGGGCTTGGCTTTCTGTAGGTACTGATAAAAAATTAGTAGTTTCTTCAACCCCAAATCAAGATAATCCACTAATGGATGTTGCTGAAGTAAAAGGTACGCCAATTTTCGGGATTGATGTTTGGGAGCACGCTTATTACTTAAAATATCAGAATAAACGCCCGGATTATTTAGCTGCAATTTGGAATGTAGTGAATTGGGATGCAGTAGCAGAACGTTACAAAAAAGCATTATAGTTTAGCTATTAAATTTAAAAGCCGTTTAGTCTAAAACTAAGCGGCTTTGTTGTTTTAATGATATTTTATAAATTGCAAAAGAATTATGGAGCACTTTTTGCACCCTAACGTATAAGATAAGCGAAAATGAAAAGATTGATTTTAATATTGGTATTAGCCTTGGGCGTATTTTTTTCTAGTAGCGCTCAGAAAATACCTACTGCAGAAGAACTGGCTAAAAAGAACATTGAAGAGATGGATAAGCGTTTAAAGCTCACGCCAACACAAAAAGGTGTAATATATAATTATGCATTTGACATGGCTAAAGAGCAATTATCGCTATATAAAAAGCAACAGGCAGGAAGTTCTAAACCAGAAGATGAAACACGTATCTATAGGTTGCAAAATGAAATGAACAGTAACATTAAAACTGTTTTAAAAGGTGATCAGGTTGATGAATTTAATAAACTAATTGAAGAGCGATTAAGTGGGGTGGATCCAGCAAAAAAGAAAAAGAAACTTAAAAAGGGAGAAGAGGAAGAGAAAGTAGTTGGTATTGAGGGTTTAAAAAGCACAGGAAATAATTAAATTTTCATCAAAAGGTTAAATCCCAATCACATCTTTCTTTTTAAGTTGTTTCATTGTTTTTGGAATAATTGACAAAACTTCCTCTTTCAGTGCATTTAGCATTCGTTTTTTAATGAAATTTTTATGTGTAACTAAGCTAATTTCTCTAACAGGTTCTGGAGATTTAAAGTAGCGAACTTTGTTTAATTGTTTAGCCGTTAATTCTCCTAAAGCAAGTTCGGGTAATAAAGTAGCACCATCATTAATATCAACCATTCTAATTAAAGTTTCTACACTTCCAGTATTGTAAGTTAAAGACTGTAATCTGTTCTCTTTAGTACTACGACAAATATTCAAAACCTGATTTCGCATGCAATGTCCTTCATTTAATAGCCAAATATTTTCATCTTCTAAGTCATTTGCATCAATTGTTTTCTTTTTAAATAACTTACTATTTTTGCTGATATAGCTTACAAAATTCTCGTAGTATAGTGGTGTTTCGCTGAGATTAGAATCAGCTAAAGGAGTAGCCAAAATGCCACAATCTATTACGCCTGTCTTTAAATTATGGATAATATCTTCGGTCGTATATTCCCAAATTAATAATTTTAAATCCGGATATTTCTCTAACATTAGAGCGATTACTTCAGGAAGTAAATATGGCGCAATGGTGGGGATAATACCAATTCTTAACTCGCCAACTACCTCTTGTTGTTGGCTATTAATAATTTCTTTAATTTTCTTATTTTCTTGGAGTACGATACGAGCTTGGGATATAATTTGAGCGCCAATTTCTGTCGGGATTACAGGTTGTTTAGATCGATCGAATATTTTAACATTTAAAAAATCTTCTAGTTTTTGAATTTGCATGCTTAGCGTAGGTTGTGTAACAAAACACTTTTCTGCTGCATGCACAAAGCTTCGATAGGTATCTACAGCAACAATATATTCTAGTTGAACTAAAGTCATATAGTTAAAATTTATATATAACTATAAATATATCAATTTTGTTGATAATAAATAAATTTAATTATTTATCTAGTCTGTGATAAATTGTTTCGGTTGCTTTTGCCTCATCTCCTTCTGGCGAAATATTATACGCTCTTATAATAAATTGATCAGGATTAATAATTTCTAGTTCCGTTCGCCAGCCCCAAGGTATAGGAATGCCCGGCCCACTGTAACTACCCAAAACTACAAAACCACTTCTTGTCTCATGACCTTCGCTGTGCATAATTGCAGTTCCCATATGAAATGTATCAATCCAACTGCATTGGCACTTCTCATTGCCTAAATCATATCCCCAAGTCATTGTACCTTCAAAGGATTTGCCGTTTAATGTTCCTTTGTATTCGTAATTAATAAATCGGCCATCTAATAGCAAGTTTATCTTGCCTTGCATTGGCGATTCGTCGGCTAAAACATCTGCTTCAAACCAAGTAGATGTGCTGCCGTCCCAATTTCCAACTAAGCTTGCCAATCTTAAATGCGGACCAGTTTCTTTACTGATTTCTAATTTACTTTTACTCATCAATTGTAATTTTACTTAAATTTACATAAAAAATAATGTTTTAGTATATGATTAGAAGTTTAATTTATAGGTGTTTAGCTTTTATATTAATTATTTTTTTAAGCTGTAATTCATCATCCCTAAAGGAAGAAAGAGATGCGCTTGAGGCTTATACAAGTAAAGAAATTGGATGGACAATTGAAATTCCACAGGGATTTAAAAGAACAAGCCAAATAAAAAGAGATGCTGATGATCAAAAAGGAAAAGAAGCTATAGAAAAGGTTTATAAGGGGGAATTAAAAATTGATAGTTTAAGACATCTGGTTAGTTTTATGAAGAATCAATTTAATTCTTTTGATTCTACAATTGAGCCTTACGAAGAAACAGAAGCTGGAGAGTATGCTGAAAACAACGTATTAATCCACAAATTAATATTCGATACTTATCATAAACAAGGAATTAAAATAGATACTTCATCTTCAAAAATTAATCTCAAAGGACAGTTGTTTAATGCATTTTACATTAAAATTTTCGGGCCTAATGGCGAAGTTGCACTTAACCAAATAATGTATAGTAAAATGATAAAGGGCTATGACTTTGGTGTAAACATCAATTACAATAATGAAGAGGACAAAAACGCATTGATAAGCGCTTTTATGAATTCTAATTTAGATAAATAACTAACTTCGCAAGTATGTCATCACATCATATTGTTAGAGAAAAGCAAGAGCCCGCTTTATATATTCATGATTTTAATAATTTTGATGATGAATATTTAGGGCAGATTTTAGAATGGAGTCCAACATTAATTGTAGCCGCAAGCCAATATGAAAAGGCTATTTCTTTAGGATTAAAAGTTGATGTTGTTTTTGGGAATAATGGAATATTACCCATACAAGAAAACACAAAATATATTTTTGCCACAAACGAAAACCTACAAACAGTAATAAAATACTTAATTGAAGAAAAATATCCGGCAGTAAACATCATTAGCAAAGAGAGTAAATTTGATGATTTGGTGTGTTTTTTACCTGAAATTAATATTGTTCTATTTACGCAAACGGAAAAAAGTTACGCGATTAAAAGTGGTTTTAACTTATGGAAGCCAGCAGGCACTATATTTAATATCGATGTGATTTCTTATTTTGAAACTACTAATCTAAAACAAGAAGGCGATGGAAGTTTTGTGGTACAAAAAGATGGCTTTGTGAGCTTTAATTTTACTACAGAATATTTATTTTTAAGCGAATTATTATGATTCTTATAAGAAAAGCAAAGGAAGAAGATATGCCAATCATCAGCGACTTAGCAGAGCTAATTTGGCCACAAACTTATACTGAATATATTAATGAAGAGCAGTTGCGATACATGTTAGATTTAATGTACAACAAAGGAGAACTGCTTTCTCAACTACAACAAGGCTATACGTTTTTGATAGCAGAAGATGGTTCAAAAGACGTTGGTTTTGCCTGTTCATCTTTAATTGATGCAGAAACAAAAACTTACAAATTACATAAGCTTTATGTATTACCAGAAATGCATGGAAAAGGAGTGGGTAAAATTTTGATAAATGAGATTAAAAATTTGGCTGAACGTAACGGCGGAAAGTTTTTGCAGTTAAACGTAAATCGAAATAATAAGGCAAAAGATTTTTACTTAAAAGGGGGCTTTAAAATAAAAGAAACCGTTGACGTAAATATCGGCAACGGTTTCTTTATGAATGATTATGTAATGGAACTATCTATTGGTAGCTAATTTCGGGATACGAGAAGGTGTATCTATACCTTTAATGATGCTAACTGCACTTTTGGCAATCGCTTTAATTGTGGTCAGAATATTTTCTACATCAAGCGTTTTATATTCATCGGTAACTTGGTGATAATGTTTATCAATATCGATCATATCGGTACTAATAGTATGCGCTGGAACACCTAAAGCGGCTAATGTTGCATTGTCACTTCTGTAAAATAAATTCTGAGTTGTGTACGGATCTGGGTGAAAAGTAAATTCTGTACCAGCTAAGTTTTTCTGTAAAATTTGTCCAAGATCTGATTTTTCGTAGCCAGTAACCCAAGCGGTATTTTTGCCGAACTTACTGTCTTTGCCAATCATCTCAATATTAAACATCGCTACTACATCATCAGGGTTTAATTGTTGTGAAAAATATTTTGAACCAAACATTCCCATCTCTTCGCCTGTAAAGGCAACAAAAATTAAGGTTCTTTCATTATTATTTAAGGCTTTATAATATTTGGCTAAGGCAATCATTGCCGAAGTTCCAGATGCATCATCATCAGCCCCATTCATAATGCTATCGCCGCCAATTTCTTTAGGTTTTACAATACCCATGTGGTCATAATGACCCCCAAAAACTACTAGTTCTTTGCTTTTAGATTTTCCAGGAATCATTCCTGTTACATTAAATAAAGGCATTTTTAAAACAGCATTTTTTAAATCTACCTTATAGGTTTTTGCACTTTCTTTACCCAAAACGAAAATCAATGCTGTTGGTTTTTCCGGTGTTAACACATCAACCATCGATGCTCTTATTGGCATGCTTTTTCTAGTTTTAAAATCGGCAGCAAACTTTGCATCCACAAAAACGATTTGCTTTTTACCATTCGCAGCTCTCGATAGTGCTCCTACTTGCGATTGAAAGGTTTTTGAGGTATCTAATTTTATCCAAGCCTCACTACTGCTCTGATCAAAACTAAGTTGTTCGCTATTGTTAGCAACTACAAAAATGTCTTCTGGGGAAATGGTTTGTCCATCAATAACCAATGCTGCCGAAGCAGGAGTTAATTGATATTTATAAAATGTTTGGCGATAACCAGTAGCACCATTAAGTGGCTTTAAGCCAATTTTTTTAAATTCGCTTTCAATAAATGTGGCAGCTTTATCAATCCCTGGAGTAAAAGTTCTTCTGCCCTGCATCTCATCGCTAGCTAAGGTTTTAATTAAATGATCTACATAGTCTTTAGTAATAATTTTATTAATGTCTTGTGCTTGCGTAATACTAGCTACGAAAACTAGTATTAAGGTGTAAATTGTTTTTTTCATTATGATTTAGTTAGTATTATTTATAGGATTAAATTAGTTTTTAACTTGTGTATTTAGCCAGTTGTTTCTAAAAGTTTGCATTGCCGGCGTTAAAACGCCTCCAGCTTTTTCTATGCTTACTATTTCAAGCGCTGGGTTCTCACTAAAGGTTAATTGTGTTGTTTTTGCTTCTCCGCGATAACTATAAGTAATCGTAATTACATCACCTGGCTTGTGCGCATCAGTTATTTTGATAACGGTTGCTTGGTCTTTTACCTCAACACCATCCATCGTTAAAATAACATTGTCTATATCTAAACCGGCATTGTATGCTGGCGTACCTTGTAAAGTTTGTCCTAAGGTTGCTTTTCCTCCTTCAAAAGTCATTCTGCCAAAACCAGTGTAAGCCTTACCAGGATTTGATTTTCTCAATAAATAACCAGCGTTTAACAATAATGCCGCATAGTCATTTTTAGCAGTCCCAGAAATATAATTTTTAAAAAAGCTTGCAGCAAATGCTGGATTTTTAGTCGTTTGACCTAATACTTTTTCTAAATCTTGCATGGTATAAGCAATTTCTTGTTTACCATGGGCTTTCCATAAAGCTCTCATGTAATCATCAAGCGTAAGCTTAAAATCTGAGCGTAAACGTAAGTCTAGCGCTAAAGCAACAGCAGCGCCATAAGTATAGTAAGAAGTGAAAATATTAGCTTTATTGGTTTGGTCTATTGCTACACCTGCATCTGCGAAAACTGCATACTGACTTGCTTGTATAGGCGAAAAATTCTTCGCACCTGGCGAATTTAAAACTGTATTTACTAAGCCATTAAAAGTTTGAACTGCATTATCTTGAGTTTTAAATCCGGCTCTAGTTAACAATAAACTACCATAATATTGTGTAAAACCTTCTGCTAGCCAAAGACCGTCACTTACATTTGAGTGTGTAAAATTAAATGGTTCTAGTGTTTTTGGTCTTAAACGCTCTACATTCCAACTATGAAAATATTCGTGAGAAAAAGTACCTAATAGATTGCTTTCGTAACCGTTTATTTTTGGTGTGCGTTGCACAATAACTGTAGAGTTTCTATGTTCCATTCCGTCACCAGCATATTCTGGTAATACATCATGTAAGAAGTAGTAATTTCCATAATCGTAGTTTGGAAATTCTCCCCAAACGGCAACATGCTCTTCAACCATTCGCTTTACCATTTTTGCATAATTATCTATGGTAGCTTGGTCATCATTAGAATGGGAAACCACATGTATGGTTTGTGTTTTCCCATCAGGATTTCTCACCTCCCA
>JAIELS010000113.1 GCA_019752795.1 Sphingobacteriaceae bacterium | reverse complement strand
CCAATGATGCATACACTCTTAATGAGTTAATTTTCACTTTCTGAAGTATCGATTTAGGAATTGTATAACCTAGTGTTACATTTTTAAGTCTTAAATAAGACATATCTAATAGGTATCTATCTTGAACTTGAACGTTGTTAGTTCCTACACCACCTGCATTATTATAAGCTGCTGGATAAAATGCGCCTGTATTTTGTGGAGTCCAATAGTTATCTGCAATTGCAGCAGGCATAGCGCCATCTGCAGAGTTAAATCCTGGAACTACTAAAAATCCAGCACCAACTATCTTGCGGCTACCTACACCTTGAAAAAATGCACTAAAATCGAAGCCTTTAAAGTCAGCACCCAATCTAAATCCATATTCATATCTCGGATTAGAATTACCAATTTTCTCTAAATCTCCATGATCATTTAACAACGCACTTCCGTTACTTATTTCACCATCTCCGTTTACATCTTTAAATTTAACATCGCCAGGACCAAAATAGAAGTTTGCAGAGTTTTGCAAGAATGGTTGATAAACTGGTTTTTGTCCATTTACACTTTTCAATTTATAAGCTTTCTTACCGGCGTTCAAAGCACTTTCTGCTGCAGTTAAGGTGATTAACATAGGCTTACCACTTCCATCTAGTTCAAAATCATCCATTTGATATAATCTATCTGTACGGTATCCCCAAATTTCTCCAATTTCTCTTCCTACATAGTTACCATTTACACTTTGAGATGAACCATAAGCAGTAAGAATTGCTTTACTATCTGCAATATTTCCTCTAAGGTTTATACCCAATCCATTTTGAAACCTATGGTTAAAATCAACTGCTAACTCCCAACCTCTAATCTGAATAGATCCATAATTACTTTGAGGAGCACCAGTACCATAAGTAAGAGGTATACCTTCTGTAGGTGCAATCATATTTTTAGTATTTCTTTCGTAAAGTTCGGCCGTTAAGGTTAAACGATTTTTAAGAAAACTTGCATCAACCCCAAAGTTGGTAGTTTGAATATCTTGCCAAGTAATACTTTGCGAAACAGAAGTAGGTGTACCCACATAATTTACTTTTGTTCCAGAACCACCAATCCACGTAGAAGGACCGCCTGGCATTGTTGCAATATATAAGCTATTAGGTACAGTTTGATCACCAATAGAACCCCATGAACCTCTAAATTTTAAAGAGTTTAACACAGGTTTAGACCATTCCATAAAAGATTCTTCAGATGCAACCCATCCTGCAGAGAAAGATGGGAACCATTTCCATTGTAAATCCGTTGGAAATTTCGAAGATCCATCGTAACGAATATTACCTTCAAAAAGATATTTATTTTTAAATGCATAATTGATACGGCCAAAATAACCCAATTGTGCTTGCCAAAACTTATCTCCACTACCAGTTACTGTACCCACACCAAAATCAAACTGAGGATTTACTATATCTGTTAAGTTTGTGATTTGTGTCCAATTGTATTCTGTAGTTTCAGCCACTCTATTTAAACCTGCAATAAATTTAAAATCATGTTTTTCATTTAATTTTAAAGAATAAGTGGTAAATGCATTAATTGTATGGCGTAAAAAGTTTTCTGCTGATCTATAAAAATGATCTGGATTAGATCCTGCAGCTGTATATTCACTTTTTGCAAGATCAAAAGCTGCAATAGCTCCTGGAGTAGTGTTTGGCACAACTTGCCCTTCTGAGTTTACATACACTCTATTTCCAGCTGCATCAAGTCTAGCTACTGGAGCCGACCATGAATCTCTTGCTGTGTATCTTGTTCCTGGGCGTTTCCAGATTTCTTCCTGATTAGATAAGTTATAATCAAAATCAACTTTCCAATCTTTTAAAATTTTTATAGTTGTACCTAAATTAACATTCAAGTAGTTAGTAAGAAGGCTTGCAGTATTAGCAGCGGCAGCCTCACTTGCTGGGCTACGAATTGGATCTCCATTTTGATCATTACCTAATGGATATAAAGGACCCCAACGATAAAGATACAACCAAGGATCTGCTGTAGTTGAACTGGTTACATATGCATATCTCTTATCTCTACGAGAGAACAATGCTCCTCCACGAATTGCGATATGGTCGTTAATTTCACTATTTAATCTTAATGAAGCGTTATAACGTTTAAATTGATCTTCTTTTGCAGCTTTCATCATTCCACTTTGGTCTAATAAACCTAAACCTAAGTTATACGATGTTTTACCAGAAGTTCCTCCAATAGAAAGATTTTGTAATGCCGTTGGCGCCCACTCTTCAACCATTAAAGGATATGGATCATAGGTTCTTACACCCATTTTAGAACTAGCTCCTTGAACATACCAATCTCTTCCGAAAACGGTAGGATCATTTGGTCCTATGGTATTTCCATATTTAGCTTTCCATTCTACCGCTTTTTCATAACTCGGACGATCTACATAATAAAATGCCCCAGTTGGTGTTGTAGTTCCAACTCTTTCAGCAGCATCAATTGTATATTTAAGGGCATTTATATCTGCCATTTCATATTTCTTAGAAGGATTTTGATAAGAAAAATTATTCGTATAATTAATCTGAGGTTTATCTAAACCAGATCCTTTCTTAGTTGTAATTAATACTACACCAAACGCTGCTTTTGCTCCATAAATAGAAGAAGCTGCTGCATCTTTTAATAAAGTAATTTCCGCAATATCACTTGGGTTTACCAATTGAAGACTTGGGATTTCCACGTTATCCAATAAGATCAACGGCGAAGAACCTCCTTGGAAAGATCCAATTTGACCTCTAATCTTGATAATTGGGTCTGAGCCAACTTCTCCACTAGGCAGAACTACGCTTAATCCAGCTGCAGCACCTTGTAAGGCTCTACCTGCATCTGCAATTGGCCTACTTGCTAGTGTTTGGTCAACATTTATACTAGTTACAGCGCCAGTTAAATTTGCTTTTTTCTGTGTACCATAACCAACAATAACCACTTCGTTTAAGCCTGTATTGGCTGATTGCATAGCTACATTGATTATTGTAGTAGCACCAATAGATCTCTCTACAGTCTCCATTCCTAAGAACATGAACTGAAGAACCTCTCCTTTGTTGCCTTTAATGGCATACATACCATCTGACCCCACTTGAGTTGCAGTAGTAGTTCCTTTAATTTTGACAGTAGCACCTGGAATGGGCAATCCATCTTCTGCCGAAGTTACTTTACCAGTAACCGTTATTTGCTGCGCCATAACTTGTATAGCTAACAAAAACGTGCCCAAAAACAGCATGAGTAATTTTTTTTTCATAAACGCCAATTTGGTTAATTAATTTAAGTTTTGTTTTTTATTTATATTTGGTTTTGTTAAACACGCACTAATACGCAAAATAACAATTCATTAAGTAAATATGATAAATGTTTTTCACTATAAAAAGAAATTTATCAACTTTATTGTAAAATATTTTATACTTATATTGCAGAAACCCGCAAAAACCCGCACTTTAATTTTAATTTTTATATATTAGTATTTCAAATTGCGATATCAATGTTAAAAAAAGAAAGACACGACTTTGTGATGCGTCAAATTAATTTACACAACAGAGTGCTTACCTCAGATTTAGTTCAATTGCTAAATGTTTCTGAAGATACGATTA
This sequence comes from Sphingobacteriaceae bacterium, assembly GCA_019752795.1. Classification (GTDB taxonomy): domain Bacteria; phylum Bacteroidota; class Bacteroidia; order Sphingobacteriales; family Sphingobacteriaceae; genus Pedobacter. The sequence goes on along the minus strand of JAIELS010000113.1, from coordinate 6,021 downwards.
GACGTGATCTGCAGGAAATGTCTGATGACAACCTATTATATAAGGTACATGGTGGTGCCTTATCCAAATCTTATCATTCTACTTTTGATGACAGTACCGTTTATGCCAAAGAAGCTAAAATTAATATTGCCAAAAAAACTATGCCTTTAATTAAAGACGGAATGGTTATTTTAACTGGGGGCGGTACTACCATTATAGAATTAGTTAAACAACTACCTGAAAATTTGCAGGCCACATTTTTTACCATTAGCCCTTTAGTAGCAGTTGAGCTTTCGAAATATCCAAGGATTGAAGTGATTCTAATTGGCGGCTTGTTTTCTAAAAACTCTCAAATTACCTATGGCGGCCATGTGATTAGTCAACTTTCTGAAATTAATGCAGATTTGTGTTTATTAGGAACAAGCGCATTACACCCTAAAGATGGGTTAACAGATACAGATTGGGAAATTAATCAGTTAAAAAAAACAATGTTAAACTCTGCTAAAAAATCTGCCGTACTTTGTATCTCAGAGAAACTTAATATCTCTTTAAGACTTAAAGTCATTGAATTAAAAAACATTAGTTATTTAATTACAGAATTAAAGCCTAATGATAAACACTTAAATGATTATCATATTGATGATTTAATTATACTTTAAAAAATAAAAAGGGGAGAACAAATGTTCTCCCCTTTTTATTTTAGAATGCAGGATCTGCAGGGGTATTGATATTATTATCTCTCTCTGTAAAAGGATAAGGAAAGAAATTACGTTTTCGATCTGCAGTAGGCTGATTTAATCTACGCATATCTTCTAGTTTTAAACCAGACATATACAGTTCTATACAACGTTGCTTGTAAATTTCATTTAACAACTGCGCTTGAGTAAATGGCCCTACCAATGCAGGTAAATTTGCACCTACACCAAATGGATCAGCTGCAGCGGTTTTAGTAACCACCTTATTTAACTCTATTAAAGCGTTTGGTAAATCTGGAATTCTAGCTAAAACCTCAGCCTTAATTAATGTCATCTCTCCTGGCAAATAAACTGGATAAGCAGTTGTGCTTGCTGCACCAAAACCACTGATACGTACTGTTGGCGCAGTTGCTGCCGTAACTGTATAAAATGGTATTCTTTTATCGTTTGGATCTGGTGCAAATGCAGCTGTTAAACCTAAATTAGCATTTAAAGGCTGAAATACGTTATTCGTAGAAGTGGCTACCTCGAATATGGCATTTAAAGTTAAGGCATCGAAATTAAAAGTTGATTTTTTTGTTAAATCAACTAAATTAGCTGATGTAGCTGCCAAAGGGTAGTTGCCAGCAAATAAAGCATATCTTGCCTTTAATGCGTTTAAGGTATTTTGAATATCAATTCCCGCAGGAATATTCGATAAAAAACTAGCACTAATAGGATTAGCTTGAGTAACAGCAAGCGCATTGTCTATTGTAGCAATCGCTTTATTGAACCCTTCTACTCTTGTAATAAATGGAACGTTTTTACCAATCCCTGATGGAACTTTTTCCCAGTATTGCGACATATTTCCAATTGCTAATGCCTTAAAAATACTAGAATAGGCAATAAGCCCTGAAGCGTAATTTTTATCGGTTAAATTTGCAGCATTGGTAATTACATTATCAGCATCATAAATAATTTTATTGGCATTAGCCCACAAATTGCCTAAAATACTGTTGGTACCATCTACCGCACTGCCACCAGTAGTCAATTGTAGTTCTGGAATATTCCCAGAATTCAATAAAAATATTTCATTGGTAACAAATCCATTTGCTGAAATAGAATTAAATAATAAGCCTGGTCTACTTACTGTATAAGTTCTTTGTAAACCTACAGCAACACCAGTAAGTCCTTTACTAGAGCCTAAAACATCAGCAGCATTTGCACCTCCAGCATTTTTATATTCCTTTTTACAAGATGTAAAAGTTAACAATAGCACGGCCATTATTAAAGTTGGAATTTGATTTATATATTTTTTCATTTTCTAATTTTTAAACCGATTAAAATTTAACTTGTAAACCTAATGAGAACGTTCTAGGGATTGGCACAGAACCAAAATCTATATTCCTTAAAATAGTTGATTGACCACCAGAATTTAATTCAGGGTCATATCCTTTATAGTTATCCCATGAAATTAAGTTTCTTCCGCTAATATTGATGGTTAAATCTTTAATGTATTTTACTTTGCCAACATTATAACTCAAAGAAACCTCTCTCAATTTTACAAAAGATCCATTGTCAATTCTCCACTCTTCTGTGGCATATACACCAGCTATATAACCGCGTGGCAATTGACCTAGCTGTTCTTTCTCTGCTTCTTTACCGTTACCAACACCTTGTCTAGTACGCCAATCTGCATTCCAAACATCACCTCCTTGTACGGCATCTAGTTGAATGTGCAAACTTAATTTTTTATAAGAAAAATCGTTTACAAATGATAGCGTATAATCTGGATTAGGGTCTCCAATCACTTTACGCAAAGTTGTTCCTGTTGGCAATCCTGTTACAGGATCTCTTTGCGGAGTAAATGTTGTAGAAGTATTTTGTGTTCCTCTTTCTAACAGAGGGATACCTTTTGCATCTGTTAATAAACTTCCATCAGCTTTGCGGGCAAAGAAAGTTCCATAAAACACGCCTAAAGGCTGCCCGTCCACAATTGCAACTGGTGCACCAGGGTTAGTAGAATATAATCTTAATGCGCCTGTACCAACTGCCTTATTTCTATTTCTATTAAAAATAAAAGTACTGTTCCAATTAAAGTTTTCTGATTTAATTGGAGCCCCAGTCAACATTAATTCAATCCCTTTATTTTCTAATGCCCCAAAGTTATCTAACAAACTAGAGAAACCATTGGTTGGCGCAATTACAACAGGGAATAATAAGTCGCTAACCTTTTTATTATAATAACTAAAGGTTAAGCCTAATCTGTTTTTAAAGAAAGACATGTCTGTACCTATTTCAAATTCTTTTTGAATTTCTGGTATTACAGCTTGATTAGCTAACGTACTACTAGACATTAAAGAAATCTTATTTAAATAAGATTGTGAAGTATACTCATTAAAACGTGCGTATGGGCTAATACCTGTTAAATTTCCAGACTCGCCATAAGCAGCTCTAATTTTGAAAGAACTAAACCATTTAGAAACACTTAAATCTTTCCAATAATCAGCAGACGAAGGCACATAACTTGCATTTGCTTTAAAGTATTTTCTTACACCTACATTATCGCCAAATACACTAGATTGATCTAATCTAATAGCGCCAGTTACAAATAAATGATCTTTATACTTGAAGTTTTGTTGTAAATAAGCACCGCTAATTGCCAATTCAGATCTTGAGTCGATGTTCGGCAATGCAGAACTAGCTCCATTAACTGTTTGTACAAACGGCGCTAAACCTCTACCATTTAACAAAGAATATAAATCTTTTTGATATTGGTAAGAACCTCCTAATTGTGTTGTAGAAGATAAATTGTCATTTAATTTTATATCGTAGGTTAAATTTAGCTCATTATTAAATAACGTAGTTGTTGCATTTGCAGCACTTGCATAACCATTTAATGTTGGATCTAAAGTTGGGCCACCACCATAAAAACCAGTACTTACGTTGTAAGCAAATGGAGGTATAAAAGTTGTTCCGTTTTGAATTGAATTATCTACACCCATTGTATAATCTATTGTTAAATTTTTAACAGGGTATAGTTTAAGACTTGTATTAGCAATAATTCTATTGGTAAATTGTCGCTGCTTGATGTCTTCAATTACAGAAACTGGATTTACGCGACCACGCTCTCCAACGGCTTTTAAATTACCTAATGCATCTCTTGTAAACAAATCATGGAAATTACCAATAATGGTTACCGAGTTCATAGGTGAGAAGAATGAGTTTCCATCTGGTTTCTCATTTGCATTACTGTGAATATAGTTAAATCCGGCAGTTAATTTTGCCCAATCGGTTAATTTCTGATCTACGTTTGCCTTAAAATTATAACGTTTAAAATCTGTATTTTTAATAATCCCTTGATTATTGTAGTAGCCTACTGAGGTATAAAACTTTGTTTCATCATTACCACCAGAAACTGAAACTGTATTGTCTGTACCAGTTGCCGTTTGGAATATATAGTCTTGGTAATTGTATCTAGTTACTGGGGTAGTGTTGGTTAACAATGCTGCCGGAGTCCCTACTGTTTGAATCACATCTTGTGTAAAACTATCTACAGAACCGCCAAATTTAACAGGAGATTGATTATATTCTATTTGTTTACGCAAGCTAGAAGTTGTTAAGCTTGTAGAAAAATTAACCTGTGCTTTACCTGTAGCTCCTCTTTTAGTAAAAATCTGGATTACACCAGCATTTGCTCTTGAACCATAAATAGCCGCAGCAGCTGCACCATTTAACACTTCTATTCTTTCAATATCATTAGGATTAATATCTACCATTCTATTCTGGCCAATGTTACCCACAAAATTTCCACCATCATAATTTTGAGAAGTGTTTGTAACCCTCGTTGTTGAATTGTTTACAATAACTCCATCAATTATATAAAGTGGATCTGAAGATGAATTTGCAGAACTAATACCACGTAACCTTACAGTCATTCCGCCTGCTGGATCACCAGAGTTTTGACTAATTTGAGCACCAGGAGTTTTTCCTTGTAAACCTGACAAAACGTTTCCGCTAGGCGATTTCAGTAAATCATCACCCTTTACAGTACTTACATAACTACCTAATTGTTTACGTGTGGTACCTTGAGAAGTACCAGTAATGATAATTTCATCTAATCCTACAGCATCTGCACTGATTTCTGCATTTACATTAACTGAATTGTCATTTCCAAGTGTGATTGGTTTAACAACACTTTTATATCCAATATAAGAAAAAACTATTTGATAAGTCCCTGGAGCTAAATCTACATTTAAACTATAGGAACCATCTGTAGTGGTAGCCGCACCAAAATTCAAATTTTGAATTTTTACACCAACACCAGGTATAGTCTCTTTTGTTGTTGCATCGGTTACTTTACCTTTTATGGTATAGCGTTTAGATTGCGCCATTGCTGAAGAGAATAACAGCAATAAAAAAATTGGAGTTAAAAAAGCCGATAAAAACTTTGTACTCCTGGTTAGATAAAATTTATTCATATAAAAATGGTTAATTAGTTGCAGTTTGGTTGTTTTTTATAGCATCAAAATTTAATTCTGATAGCGGAAGTAAATTTAGCTAAGAATACTTTAAAATAATGAATTTTTTGAAAAAAAAAATTTTCCAAAAAATTTAATTTGGCAATTAGACATTTAATAAGAATTAAGTATTTTACCTTATTAATCGGGTAAACAGATTTTACCCATACAAATAGATGGCACTCCTTCTCTATCTCCAAAATAAATTGGTTCGCCAGCGAGGGTTTCATTTGCTAAAAGCGCAAACAATACCGCTTCTTTAGCATCAGGATTAACTTCTAAGTCTGCCGTTGTATTAAATATAGCATTTGGCAAAGCTTTTTTTAATAATTCAACTAATAAAGGATTATGCATACCGCCACCGCTCATAAATATTTTTGGCATTTGGTCAACTTCAATTGTTCGGTTCAAGGCGTCAATAATTGTCGAAGCAGAGAAATGGCATAGTGTTGCTAATATATCTTCATTACTCAAATCAGTTGTATTAGATTCTTTTTGGGCTTTCTTTAAATAATTTAAATTAAACAATTCTGGCCCTGTGGTTTTAGGGAAATTACCTTTGAAAAATTCATCTTTTAAAAGCTCCTTTAATAAGTTCTCATTACAATTACCCGCTTTAGCATGCATTGCATTTTCATCATAATACAATCCTGGATAATTAGCTTGTATAAAATGATCCATTAAAGTATTTCCAGGCCCAACATCTGTTGAAAAAACTTTTGTAGCATCCATATCTCCAGGCAAAAAAGTAAAGTTGGCAATACCACCAATATTTAACATTACTCTATTCTCTCCTTTCTTAGAGAATACTAAGTAATCTCCATAAACAGCTAATGGAGCGCCCTCAC
>JAIELS010000095.1 GCA_019752795.1 Sphingobacteriaceae bacterium | reverse complement strand
ACTAAACTTACCAAGCAGCCCGCTATTGTTTGGCTAAGCTATAATGTACATGGAAATGAGGCTAACTCTACCGAAACTTCTATGAAGGTAATATATACTCTGGCTACAGCAAAAGATAGCAAAACCAAAGAATGGTTAAAAAATACAGTAGTTATTATAGACCCATGTTTAAATCCTGATGGTAGAGATCGATATGTGAATAATTATAACATGATAGTTGCCAAAGTGCCTAACCCAGATCCTGCCGCGATAGAACATAGCGAACCTTGGCCAGGCGGCAGACCAAATCATTATTATTTTGATTTAAATAGAGATTGGGCATGGCAATCACAAGTAGAAAGCCAGCAAAGAATAGTTGCTTACCACAAATGGATGCCACAAGTACACGTAGATTTTCACGAGCAAAGCTACAATGAGCCTTATTATTTTGCGCCAGCTGCAGAACCGGTACACCAAGATATCACGCCTTGGCAAAGAGAATTTCAAGTAACCGTTGGGAAAAATAATGCCAAATATTTTGATGAAAATGGCTGGCAATATTTCACTAAAGAACGTTTCGATTTATTATATCCATCTTACGGAGATACCTATCCTTTGTACAATGGTGCAATTGGGATGACTTACGAGCAAGGTGGAATTAGAGCTGGTTTGGCCGTTATTACAAATGACGGTGATACATTGACGCTAAAAGATAGAATTGACCATCACTTTAGCACTTCAATGGCTACCATAGAAACCGCAGCTAATAATTCAGACAAATTAATAAGTGAGTTTAAAAAGTATTTCGAGAAAAATGTATCAAACCCTCCGGGCAATTATAAAACATATATCGTAAAAGCACAAAGTATTGATCGTTTACAAAAAATGGCCAACCTATTAAAGAAAAACAACATCACTTTTACTTTTGGTGGTGATAAAACTTTAAATGGTTATAATTTTGAAACACAAAAGCTAGAAAGCTTTAAAGTTGAACGAAATGATCTTGTTTTAAACCTACAACAACCAAGCGCTGTATTAGCTAGTGTGCTTTTCGAGCCACAAACAAAAGTAAGTGACTCTAATACTTATGACATTACTGCTTGGGCTTTACCTTACGCTTATGGGCTAAATGCTTACGGATTAAAAGAAGCGATTAATGGCAGTTTTCCTTCAATAGAAGAGAAGAAGATTGAGATACCAACAATGGCCAACCCTTATGCTTGGGTAATTTCTTGGAGTGCATTAAAAGATGCACAAGTTTTAGTTGAACTACAAAAACAAAACATTAAAGTACGCATCGCGGAACAAGGATTTACAACCGCTGGAAAAACATATCCAGCAGGAGCTTTATTGGTTTACAGAGCCGAAAATGAAAACATCACTAAAGAATTAGCAAAAAAATTAGGAGATATCGCTGCAAAACACAATACCTCATTGTACCCAATCGCCAGCGGTTTAGTAGAAAAAGGCAAAGATTTTGGTTCTAATGTTTATCCTATTTTAAATCAATCAAAAATTGGATTTGTGAGTGGCGAAGGTGTTTCGTCTTTGGCTGCAGGAGCCGTTTGGCACTTTTTTGAACAAGAATTAAACTACCCGATTACCATGATGAACACAAGAAGTGTAGCTTCGTTGGATATCAACAAAATAAATGTACTCATTTTACCCGATGGTTCTTATGATGATAAATTAACCGAAAAATTGAGCTCTTGGGTTAGTGCAGGTGGTAAACTTATTGTATTAGATGGCGCAATTGATTCTTTTGTAGGTAAAAAAACATTTAACATTAAAGATAAAGTTTATCCTAAAAAAGATGATAAAGAAATCAATGAACGCAAATATGGGGATAAGGATAAAGACGATTTACAAAACTCTATTCCTGGCGCCATTTACAAAGTAACATTAGATCAAACTCACCCGCTATCAATTGGTTTAGGCAAATACTATTATACTTTAAAAACAGACGATAAAATTTACGAACCGCTAGAAAATGGCTGGAATGTAGGTACATTAAATGCCAATAGCTATGTTGCTGGTGTTGCTGGCGACAAAGTTAAAAAGAAATTAGAAACCGGTTTATTGTATGGTGTACAAAAATTAGGTAAGGGTAATGTTGTTTACCTTGGTACCGATGTTTTATTCCGTTCTTTTTGGGAAAATGGTAAACAGCTATTTACCAACGCACTTTTTTTGGTGAATTAATTATAAATAAAAAAGCCTTGGAGAATTTCCAAGGCTTTTTTATTACTGTTTTTATAAATCCGTTTTAATCTTCAGTTCCTTCAATTGCTTATCATCAATTGTACTCGGACTATCAATCATTACGTCTCTTCCTGAGTTATTTTTAGGGAAAGCGATTACATCTCTAATTGAATCTAAACCCGCAAAAATAGAACATAGCCTATCAAATCCAAAAGCAATTCCACCATGTGGAGGAGCGCCAAACTCAAAAGCATCCATTAAAAACCCAAATTGTTTTTGAGCTTCCTCAGTACTAAAGCCTAAGTGTTTAAACATTAATGCTTGCAAAGTTCTATCGTGAATACGGATAGAACCGCCACCAATTTCAGTCCCGTTTACTACCATATCATAAGCGTTAGCACGAACGTTTTTAGGGTCAGTATCTAACATCGCAATATCTTCTGGTTTTGGGGAAGTAAATGGATGGTGCATCGCGTGGTAACGTTCAGTTTCCTCATCCCATTCTAACAATGGAAAATCTAAAACCCAAAGCGCCGCAAATTTATCTTTATCACGCAAACCTAAACGAGAACCCATTTCTAAACGAAGTTCACTTAATTGCTTGCGAACTTTATCTGTTCCTCCCGCCATTACCAAAACTAAATCTCCAGGTTCAGTTTGACAAGCTAGCGACCATTTTGCTAATTCTTCTTCATTATAGAATTTATCAACTGATGATTTTAAAGAACCATCTTCATTATGGCGAAGGTAAATTAATCCAGTTGCGCCAATTTGAGGACGTTTAATAAAATCTGTTAACTCATCTAATTGTTTACGCGTATAATGCGCACAGCCTTTAGCATTGATAGCAATTACCAATTCTGCATTGTCAAAAACAGGAAAATCTTTGCCTTTAACAACCTCATTCATTTCGATAAATTTCATATCAAAACGAGTATCTGGTTTATCAGAACCATAAAAACGCATCGCATCTGCATATTGCATACGAGGCACTTCTGGCAAATCGTAATCACGAACTTCTTTAAACAAAGTACGAATTAAACCTTCAAAAGTGTTTAAAATATCTTCTTGTTCAATGAATGACATCTCACAATCAATCTGCGTAAATTCTGGTTGTCTATCCGCACGTAAATCTTCATCTCTAAAACATTTTACAATTTGGAAATAGCGGTCGAAACCAGAAACCATTAACAACTGCTTAAATGTTTGTGGCGATTGTGGCAAAGCATAAAATTCTCCACCATTCATACGACTTGGCACCACGAAATCTCTTGCGCCTTCTGGCGTTGATTTAATTAATACTGGCGTTTCTACTTCAATAAAATCTAAAGCATCTAAATAACGACGAACAGATTGAGCCATTCTATGACGTAAAATCATGTTATTTCTAATCGGGTTACGACGTAAATCTAGGTAACGATATTTCATACGTAAATCATCACCTCCATCCGTTTTATCTTCGATAAGGAATGGAGGAAGTTTTGCTGCATTTAAAATTTCTAAAGCAGTTACTTTAATTTCCACCTCGCCAGTTGCAATTTCTAAGTTTTTATTTGAACGTTCTACAACTGTTCCGCTAACTTTTATCACAAATTCACGACCAAGGCTACGTGCGGTAGCGCATAAATCAGCATTATCATTCATGTTAAAAACCAATTGGGTAATGCCGTAACGATCGCGGATATCAATAAAAGTCATTCCGCCTAAATCTCTAGAATTCTGCATCCAACCGCAGAGTGTTACATTTTCGCCTAAATTTTGTAGTGTTAACGCACCACAAGTAGTTGTTCTTAACATGTTTAAAATATATTTTGAGCCGCAAAAATACAATAAGTTTTTAAGAAAGCTGAAAGACTAAAGTGGAAAGACCAAAGCTTTATTCTTTAAGCTTTGGTCTTTTATGTTTTTCACTAAACTTTTTTTCTACCTTGATGCAACGTTTCAAAAAATACAATGTCTTTTAATCAGAACGCTTCAGAATTTGGAAACAGTATACATAGATAAGCACCTAGAGCTGGTAAATGAATGCCGAACAGGTAATCGCAAAGCACAATTTGAATTATACAAATTGTATGCTAAGGCGATGTATAATGTGGCGTTGCGTATCGTAAATGATGATGCCCAAGCAGAAGATGTTTTACAAGAAGCTTTTTTGGACGCGTTTAACCGAATTGCAGATTTTAGACAAGAAACTACTTTCGGCCTTTGGTTAAAACAGATTGTAATTAACAGATCAATCAACTATTTACGAAAACGAAAAGTAGAACTTGTTAGTTTAGAAGAAATTGAAATTGCTGATGAACCCATTTATGATGAGAGTGAAACGATATTAAAAGTAGAAGCTATTAAAGCGGCAATGAATGAATTACCTGATGGATATCGAGTTGTTCTAACGCTTTACTTATTTGAAGGATACGATCATGAGGAGATTTCTCATATTTTAAAAATAACAGAAAATACATCTCGTTCGCAATATATGCGGGCAAAAAGAAAATTGAATAGTTTATTAGAAACGAAAGGAGTAGTAAGATGAGTGATAAATTAAGAGGATTTATAAAAGACAATAAAAAAGCATTTGAAACAACAGGTCCATCAGATCAATTGTGGGTTAAAATTGAAGCAGAACTAAATAAAAAACAACTGCCAAAAAAGTCATTTAAACTTTACCCATGGATGAGTATTGCAGCGATAATGCTAGTAAGTTTAGGTTTATATTTTACCTACAATTACAAACAAGCACAAAACATTGTTGTTGCAGACATAAATAAAGAGTTCGGCAAAAAAGAAACTCGTTTTGTTAGCCAAATTCAGGAGAAAAAAGATAGTTTATTTTATTACGCATCAGCAAATCCAGATTTGTATGAAAAATTTACAGCAGACTTAAAAAATTTGGATGAGGAGTATGACAGGCTGAAAACAGAACTGCCAGAAAGCCCAAACCAATTGTTTGTGGTAAAAGCAATGGTTAAAAATCGAGAAATGCAATTACAAATTTTAAAACAACAATTAATGATTATCAATCAAGTCAATCAATATAAAAAGGAGAGTTCAATATGAAAAATTTAGTATTAGGCATATCGGGTTTATTGTTGCTCGCTTTACAAGCAAATGCACAACAGCAGCCCAATGTTACAGTAAATCCAAATATCAACACAAATGTTTCGTCAACATCATCTTACTCATACACTGTTAACGATGTTAAAAATAGTGTTAATGTAAAATATGGCGATGGCTCAAATAATCAGGATGTGCAAGACGATACACCTATGAAGGCTAAGTCTTTTTCTAAAGCATTTGGCGTAGATAAAAATGATAAAATCAATTTGAATAACCAATATGGCTCTATCACCATTAAAACCTGGGATAAAAACGAGATAAAAGTTGATGTAGACATGAAAGCTTATGCCAAAACTGAAAGTGAAGCACAAAAATTATTAGACGACGTTTCAATTATAGCTACAAAAACTGGAGATCTAGTGAGTTATAAAACAGAAATGGGCAACCGTAATGGCAATTGGGGGAGTAGTGTAAAAAATGGAAAAACAATTTGGCGTAGAGAAGTAAAAGTTCATTACACAGTTTACATGCCCAATGTTAATGCATTAACTGCATCTCAACAATATGGAAATATTAACATGGGAGATTTTTCGGGACCAACATCTATAAAAGTACAATATGGTAATTTTATCGCAGGAAATTTAGCCAATGCCAACAACTATTTGTCTATTCAATATGGTAAAGGCGATATTAAAGACATGGGCGGTGCCGATATCAAACATCAATATGGCGGAGGGCTAATCATTGGTACAATTAGCAATAATTTAAATTTAAATGCACAGTATACTTCTGTAAAAATTGCTGCTGTAAAAGGTGCCGCTTCTATCAAACATCAATATGGCTCCGGTACTAGCATTGGAAGTGTAAATGGAATGCTAAATGCAAATATGCAATATTGTACAATTAACGTTGGCAATTTGCGAGGCAATTTTACAAGTAGGGCACAATATGGTAAAGTAATTATCGATGAAATTGAAGCTGGTAAAGATGTAGATATTGATGCGCAGTACACTTCAGTAAATTTAAGTTTTGCATCAAACTACAATGGAGATTTTGATGTAAAAACGCAATATGGTAGCTTCAAATATCCTTCTACAGTAACGGCGAAAAGAGAAGGTGGCGATGATAGGGGTTACAGCTCTAGCAAAAACTACACAGGCCAAATTGGTAAAGGTGGCAATGGAAAAGTTATTGTTAAAGTGCAATACAACGGCGTAACTTTTAAATAAACCTAACTAATAAATAAAAGCCAAGGCTGTTAATGAAAAATTAACAGCCTTTTTTTATATTCGCCTCTATAAATCTTAACCATGGAATTTTTATTCACCCCAGAAGCCTTAATTTCTCTGCTAACCTTAACGGTTTTAGAAATCGTATTAGGGATAGACAATATCGTTTTTATATCTATTTTAGCAGGAAAACTGCCGGAGCATCAGCAAAAGAAAGCAAGACAATTAGGTTTAGCTTTGGCTATGATTACTCGTGTTTTACTCTTACTGTCTTTAAGTTGGGTAATGGGATTAACTGCCAATTTATTTAATCTAGGTGATTGGTTAGGCGTAACAGATCAAGATTGGTTGGCTAAACTGGGTATTTCGGGCAGAGATTTAATTTTACTAATAGGGGGGTTGTTTTTAATTTATAAAAGCACGCACGAAATACATAACAAATTAGAAGGGGACGAAGAGTCTGGAGGTAAAGTTAAAGTGCATTCTTTTGTTGGTACAATTATTCAAATTTTAATCTTAGATATCGTATTCTCTTTAGATTCCGTTATTACCGCTGTCGGTATGGCAGACCATATCGAAATTATGATAGCAGCAGTTGTAATTGCGGTTGTTGTAATGATGTTCTCGGCAAGCGCAATTAGCAATTTCGTTAATAAACACCCAACTGTTAAAATGTTAGCTTTATCATTTTTGTTATTAATTGGTGTTTCATTGTTAGCAGAAGGATTTGATCAACACATCCCTAAAGGCTATATCTATTTTGCAATGGCTTTCTCTGTTTTAGTGGAGATGCTTAATTTAAAAATGAAAAAAACTAGCAATAAACCTGTCGAACTTAGAGATACTCCTCACGAAGAAAACACAAAATAGTTCTACTTTAAAAAATATTAGAAAGACACCAAAAATAGGTGTCTTTCTTTTTTATAGCCTTTTGATAAAATAAGTGATGCATCATTAGCTTTACTTGTTTAGTTTAATAAAATCTTCGTTTCTTTGAGCTCAGATTTTTAAGATATGATTACTTTTTCTCAAGCAACACTTTCAGAACTTTCTATTCACAGAATTGGCAATAAATTACAGGACGAATTTTATGTCCTCTCAGATCAATCTATGCATTTAGAAGACGAAATGCTCAAACAATTGTTGTTGCAGTATTTTTTATCTCCTTATGAAAAAGTAAATGAAATTTATCGTTTTAACCACCCAAATAACGATCTTAATTTAAATGAGGTTTATCATTTTGCCGCAGAAATTTTTGCACATGGTGAAGTATTTCATGAGAATACAAAAAAACTGGCTACCTACCTATTTGAAATTTCTAATCACCCAAAAATTAAATCTGGAGAGTTGTATGTAGCCTATTTTGAAAATGTACAAATAGAAGGTGATTTACACGATGCCATTGGCATATTCAAATCAGAAACAAAAGAAAGTTATTTAACTGTTCATCCAGAAAAAGGTGGTTTTGGTTTAAAATATGAGCAAGAAGCCATCAATATTAACAAATTAGATAAAGGTTGTTTAATTTTCAATACCGAAGCCGCAGAAGGCTACAAAGTTGCCGTTATTGACCAAACTAATCGCAGTGCAGAAGCGGTCTACTGGAAAGACGAGTTTTTAAAACTGAAAATTAGAAACGATAATTACAGTCAAACACAAAATGTTTTAGGTGTTTATAAAGCTTTTGTAACCGAAAAATTGGATGATGATTTCGAAATTTCTAGAACAGATAAAATCGATTTGCTAAATAAATCGATGAAGTATTTTAAAGAAAAAGAAACTTTTGATATTGATGAGTTTGCCAACGAAGTAATTGCTAATAAAGAAGGGATAGAATCTTTTAAAAGCTACAAGAAAAATTATGAGGAAGAGTTTGACAGTCCAATTGCAGATAATTTTGACATCTCTGATGCTGCAGTAAAAAAACAAGCTAAGAATTATAAAAACATCTTAAAATTAGATAAGAATTTCCACATCTATATTCATGGCAATAAAGACTTAATAGAAAAAGGCTTTGACGATAATCGATCAATGAATTTTTATAAAGTTTATTTCAGAGACGAACAGTAATCTGCTCCAAAACAGAACAAAATATGTTTTAGTTGAGTTTGTTGCAATTTAATTTTTAAACCATTAGATTTAATTATTATGAGTGACGCAACCAAGCAAAATAGCATCTTTAAAGTAATAGGTGCATCATCTTTAGGAACGCTAATTGAATGGTACGATTTTTATATTTTTGGCAGTTTAGCTAGTATTATTGGTGTACACCTTTTCCCTGCTGATTCTGGTGCTTCAGCATTAATTAATACCCTTGCCATTTTTGCCGCTGGTTTTATTGTTCGCCCATTTGGCGCATTAGTTTTTGGTAGATTAGGAGATTTAATTGGCAGAAAATATACTTTCTTGTTAACGCTAGTGTTAATGGGTGGTTCAACTTTTTTAATTGGCCTTATTCCATCTTACTCAAGTATCGGCTATGCCGCCCCAATTTTAGTCTTAATATTACGTTTAGTACAAGGTTTAGCCTTAGGTGGCGAATATGGAGGTGCCGCAACTTACGTGGCAGAGCACGCACCAAAGGGCAAAAGAGGTTTCTTTACCAGTTGGATACAAACTACCGCAACATTAGGCCTTTTCCTTTCATTAGGGATTATTGTTTTGGCTAAAAATATGATTGGAGCCGAAGCATTTGCTGATTGGGGTTGGAGGATTCCTTTTCTACTTTCTATTTTATTAGTTGGTGTTTCTATTTACATCCGCTTAAAAATGCATGAGTCGCCAATGTTTACCAAACTTAAAAGCGAAGGTAAAGTGTCTAAAAATCCCTTAAAAGAAAGTTTCAACAAAAAAGGGAATTTTAAAATGGTTTTACTTGCGTTATTCGGCGCAACCATGGGACAAGGCGTTATTTGGTACACAGGCCAATTTTATGCCCAATCTTTTATAGAGAACACTTGCAAAGTAGATTTTAATGATTCTAGGTATATTTTACTTTGGGGTATCGCATTTGCTACTCCATTTTTTGTAGTTTTTGGTGCTTGGAGTGATAAAGTAGGTCGAAAATGGATCATGTTAACAGGCATGCTTTTAGGGATTATTTTCTATCGACCTATCTACCAAATATTTTTAGATAAAACGGATGTGACGACCTGGAACAGCTCTGCATTAGTAAAAGAAG
>JAIELS010000183.1 GCA_019752795.1 Sphingobacteriaceae bacterium | reverse complement strand
GATTTAACTGAAAAACTGGTTAATCAAACTACTGAAGTTCAAAAAATGATTTACTCTTTAGAACGTAAAATTAATTAGAAATTATAACTCGGCGATTATTAGGTTTCTCGATACTTGATACTCATATCTTGATACTTGATACTCGCTACTAGATACTCATTAAAATGAAAAAAACAATTAAAGGTGGCGAGTTCTTAATTACAGAAACCACTTACCAGGATGTATTTATTCCTGAAGAATTTGATGAAGAGCAACAAATGATTGCACAAACTTGTCGCGATTTTTTAACGCAAGAAATTAACCCAATTTTAGATAGAATTGATAGTCAGGAAGAAGGTTTAATGCCTTCGCTGATGGATAAAGCTGGAGAATTGGGTATTTTGGGTGTTTCAATTCCTGAAGAATATGGAGGTTTTGGTAAGAACTTTAATACTTCGATGCTGGTGGCTGACGTTTGTGGTGCTGGTCACTCTTTTGCAGTTGCATTATCTGCACATACTGGAATTGGTACTTTGCCAATCCTATATTATGGAAACGAAGCACAAAAAGCAAAATACATTCCTAAGCTAGGAACTGGCGAATGGAAAGCTTCTTACTGTTTAACTGAACCAAACTCTGGCTCTGATGCCAACTCTGGTAAAACAAAAGCAAAGTTAACAGAAGATGGAAAACACTATGTAATCAACGGGCAAAAAATGTGGATTACCAATGGTGGTTTCGCAGATATTTTTATCGTTTTCGCGAAGATTGATGATGATAAAAGCTTAACTGCATTTATTGTAGAAAAGGATTTTGGTGGCATCACTATGAACCCAGAAGAACATAAAATGGGTATAAAAGGTTCATCTACTCGTCAAGTATTTTTTAACGACTGCCATGTGCCAGTAGAAAATATGCTATCTGACAGAGAAAATGGATTTAAAATAGCGGTTAATATTTTAAATATTGGTCGTATTAAATTATCTGCAGCTGCAATAGGCGGAAGTAGAGAAGTTTTAAACTTGGCGGTAAATTATTCGAATGAGCGTGTTCAGTTTGATAGACAAATTTCTAAATATGGTGCAATTAGGTTCAAAATCGCTGAAATGGCGACTAAAATTTATGCAGTAGAATCTGCAAATTATAGAGCCGGTCAAAATATTGATGATGCTTATGATGAGTTAGTTGCTGGAGGAATGGACCAAGGAAAAGCAAAGCTGAAATCTACTGAGCAGTTTGCTGTAGAATGTGCTATTCTTAAAGTTTGGGGTTCTGAAGTGTTAGATTATGTAACTGATGAGGGTGTTCAGATTTATGGAGGTATGGGCTTTTCGGCCGATGCCCCAATGGATAGATCATATCGTGATGCTCGTATCAACAGAATTTTTGAAGGTACAAACGAAATCAACAGACTGTTAACGGTTGATATGATGTTAAAGCGTGCCATGAAAGGTGAATTAGATTTAATGACACCAGCAACGGCAGTAGCAGCAGAGCTGATGTCCATTCCAGATTTTGGAGAAGAAGACACCACTTTATTTGCTGCAGAGAAGAAAATAATTCAGAATTTAAAGAAAGCAACCTTAATGGTGGCTGGGGCTGCGGTTCAAAAATTGATGATGAGTTTATCAAAAGAGCAGGAGATTTTAATGAATATCGCCGATATGGCTAGTTATGTTTATATCGCAGAATCAGCTATGCTAAGAACTGAGAAATTAGTAAGTATGCAAGGTGAAGAAGCTTGCAAAGGACAACTAGATATGATGAGAATTTATTTTGTTGAAGCAGTTGATGGTGTGCAAAAAGCGGGTAAGGAAGCTTTATGGGCATTTGCCGAAGGCGATGAACAACGCATGATGTTGGTTGGTTTACGCAGATTTACTAAAATGGAACCATTTAATGTAAAACAGGCTCGCCAAAATGTAGCACAACAAATTATTGAAGCGAATAAATATATTTTTTAAAAAGCTGAAAGGCTAAAGCAAAAAGACCAAGGCGAAGATTGTATAGTTGCAACCTAGCTTTGGTCTTTTTTGTTTCAATTTTAAGCTAATAATCTCCGTTTTAGTCTTCTTTCGGTCTTTGGCCTTTCGGCTTTAGTTTCTCTTTAATTGTTAAATTTGGTTAAAAATTGCGCCGTCGGCAATAAAAGCTTATTTTTGTGCAATTATGTTAAAAGCCAGAATTTTATTAGGTCTTTTTTTAATTGTTGGAGCATTTTCATCATGTAAAAAGGAACTAAGCCCAGAGAAACAAGCAGCAAAGGATGATGCCCTTATCGTTGAATTTATAGCAAAAAACAGTATTGTAGCTGTAAAGCATAGTTCAGGAGTTTATTATCAAGTTATTTCTGATGGTTCTGGAGCCAGACCTACATTAGCTAATGAAGTTACGGTAGGATATACAGGTAAATTATTAAATGGAAATGTATTTGATAAATCTAACCCTACAGCTACTTTTGCCTTAAATAGGTTAATTGTGGGTTGGCAAATTGGTGTACCCCTAATTAAAAAAGGTGGGAGTATAAGATTAATTGTTCCTTCTGGTTTAGCATATGGCAGTAGTTCTCCAGGACTAGGAATTCCAAAAAATGCAGTTTTAGATTTTACAATAGACCTAATTGATGTAAAATAATACACAAATGAGCAAAAATAATATAAAATACCTATTTGCTTTATTAACCGTTTTAGTGGTTTTTAATTCATGTAAAAAAGAATACGAATCTATAGAGATTATTGATGATGCTAAAATACAAGCATACATTAAACAGAATAATGTTCCTGCAATTAAAGATCCTAGTGGCTATTATTATCAAGTCTTAGAGCAAGGTAATGGTGGTGTAATGTTAAATAAAGATTCAGTTTTTTATAATCTTGCTGTTAAATCTTTAAGTGGATCGACTTATTATGCTCCCTTACAATATTCTAACGAGGGCGATTATTTAGGTTATTTAAAACCAGAAGCTTATAGAAATGCTTTATATTCCATAAATAGAGGAGGTAAAGTACGTGTAATTGTTCCTTCTTATTTGGCTTATGGCAAAAACGGTTTTGGAGTAATACCTTCAAATGAAGTTTTGGTAACAGAAATTAGTGTTTATCCAGAAACCAAACAATGGCAGATTGATGATAGATTAATAAAAGAGTTTATTGCTGCTAAAGGATTAACAATGAGCAAACATCCTTCAAGAGTATATTTTAATATTTCTACTAGCGGTACGGGAGAAGTTATTGCGACTAACTCTACAATAACGGCAAAATATAAAGGACGTTTATTAACAGGAACTCAGTTTGACGAATCGGGTACTACAGATTTAGTAAGAGCATTAAATGGTCTTATAGTAGGCTGGCAGAAAGTTTTGATTGGATTAACTAAAGGCACAAAATTAAGAATTTTAATTCCTTCAGATTTGGCTTATGGAATTAGTGGAAGTACGGGAATACCACCAAATTCGCCATTAGATTTCGATATTGAAATTGTAGATGTAAAGAATTAAAAATATTTTAAAGCCTCAATGAAAATTGAGGCTTTTTTATGTTAATGCAATTTTGAATGCTTTTAAAACTCTATCTCTAGCAAATGTATGATCTACTATTGGCATTGGTAAAATTGCTAATTTGTATTCTGGTGCCCATTTATAAATATATTCCATCTTTGGGTCGAACTTCTTTAGTTGCAATTCAGGATTAAAGACCCTGAAATACGGAGCAGCATCATTACCAGAACCACAAGCCCATTGCCAACCACCAATATTACTTGCCTGATCATAATCTAGCAATTTCTCTGCAAAATAAGCTTCACCCCAACGCCAGTCTATCAATAAATGCTTACATAAAAAGCTAGCTACAACCATCCTTACTCTATTGTGCATAAAACCAGTTTTGTTTAATTGACGCATTCCAGCATCAACTAATGGGTAACCTGTTTTACCTTGACACCAAGCTTTAAATTCTTCTTCGTTGTTGCGCCAAATAATATTGTCATAAGCGGGTTTGAAAGCTTTATTCACAATGTGCGGGAAATGCCAAAGTATCATCATGTAAAAATCTCTCCAAGCCAATTCTGCTAACCACTTTTCCGCTTTATGCTCAATAGCTTTTTTAGCGGCATTTCTAATGCTTATGGTTCCAAAGCGTAAATGTAAACCGATATAGGTTGTCGCATCTAAAGCTGGATAATCTCTTTTTTCTTCGTAAGATTTTAGTTTCTTTTCAAAATCTAGTGCTGGAAATTCCTGATTTGCCATTTCAAATCCCATTTCTTTGAGTGAAGGAAAAGGAATAGGTTCATTCAATAAAAAATTAGTAAAATATTTTGCTGTTGGGTAAGGCTTTACATAGAAGTTATTCAGTTTTTGCTGCCAAATTTTAAAATATGGAGTAAATACAGTATATGGTTTACCATCAGCTTTAACAACTTCATTCTTATCAAATATAACTTGGTCTTTATAAGTATGAAATGCAATTTCTTTACTTCTTAAAAGTTCAGATAAACTGTTATCTCTAGTAATTGCATAAGGTTCATAGTCATGATTGGTATAAACTTCTTTTACGTTATATGTAGCTAAAATTTCGAACCAAGCTTTTTCTGGAGTGTTATATTTTACTAGCAGCGTAGTTTGATGTTCGATTAATTTTAACTGTATTTTTTCTAATGTTTGATAGATAAAAGTTAGTCTAGCGTCAGTTTTGTTTTGTAGTTGATCTAAAATATTTTGATCAAAAATGAATAGTATTAATACAGGATAATTACTTTTTAAAGCATGATACAACGCTGCATTATCGTCTAATCTTAAATCTCTTCTTATCCAGCAAATGCTAATTTCTTTTTTCATTTATATATCGAAGCTAAAGCATTATCAATATTGGTATAAGAAAACTCATAACCAGTTTGTAGTAGTTTATCCGCTTTGGTGTGGTTGCTCATTAATGGTAAGATACTCATCTCGCCAAGAATCCCCTTTAAAACAAACTCAGGAACATTAAAAGGCCAAACGGGTCTATTTAACTGATTGGCTAGAGCCTTTGTGAATAGTTTGTTTGTTGCCGGAAAAGGGGCGCAGGCATTATAAGGCCCTGCCATTTGTTCATCTTCAGCAGCTTTAGTAAAGATTTTAACAATATCATCTAAATGTATCCAGGGCATCCATTGTTTACCACTGCCCAGAGGTGAGCCTACAAAATATTTAATTGGTTTTTCCATTGATGCTAAAGCACCTCCATCTTTACTTAAAATTAAGCCTATTCTTATTTTAACTACTCTAATGCCTAAGGCTATGCCTTCATCAGCAGCATGCTCCCATTTAATGCAGCATTCTGATAAAAAGCCTCTTCCGCTTTCACTTTCTTCTGTTAATATTTCTTCTCCCCGATCTCCATAGAAGCCAACCGCAGAAGCAGAAATAAATGTTTTTATGGGAGCATTATTTTCTTTTATCGTTTTGTAAAGCATTTGTCCCGAAAGAACTCTACTGTCTACAATTTCTGTTTTTCGTTTTGCTGTCCATTTTTTATCGCCAATTCCTTCTCCGGCCAAATGGATAATCGTATCAATTCCATCCAATGCTTTTTTGTCTATCGTTTGCTTATAAACATCCCATAGGTAAACTTTTACACCTTTAATTGTAGTTTTTTTTCTAGATAAGATTGAAACTTGATGACCAAGAGCTTGTAGTGCTGGGATAAGCTGTTTGCCAACCATTCCAGTTGCTCCAGTTATGAGTATTTGATTCGTCATGTTTTAAAACACTTAAAGTGTAATTTAAGTATTAGGATACGCAAGATAACTAAATAGTCAATCACAATCTATTAGCATCTGTTATACGTATGTAAAAAAAGAATGTTTAAACTTCTTTGTGTTTAAAATTGTGGATATTAGCATGATAAAATAATAGGCTTCGGATATGAGCAAAAGAATTTTGGTTTGGTTTAGAAATGACCTTCGCTTGCATGACAATGAAATGCTAGTTGAGGCAATTGCTAAATCTGATGAAATTTTGCCTGTTTTTTGTTTCGACCCACGCCAATTTGAGCTTACATGCTATCAAACTATTAAAACAGGTGCAATTAGAACACGTTTTTTATTGGAAACTGTTCAAGATTTACGCCATTCTTTTCAGCAATTTGGAGGTGATATTTTAATTTTAAAAGGTAAACCCGAAGAGTTATTGCCCGACTTGGTTAATAAGTACGAAATTTCAGAAGTCTATCACCATAGGGAAGTTGCATCAGAAGAAACGGAAGTTTCTATGGGCGTAGAAGATGCCCTTTGGAAATTGAAAGTGAATTTGAAACATTTTATTGGACATACGCTTTACAATAAAGAAGATTTGCCTTTTCCAGTTAAAGATATTCCTGATGTGTTTGCTCAATTTAAAAAGAAAACTGAACGAGATGCTATTGTAAAACCTTGCATTTTAACACCTCAAAGTATTAATTTTGTTCAATTAGCTGAATGGGGAGAATTGCCACTTTTAACTGATCTCGTGCTAAATGAATCATTAGCTGATTTGCCTATTAGCTCAGAGTTTAAAGGAGGTGAAAGTGAAGCATTAAAACATTTGCATCATTTTTTAGATGATGGCGAAGAATTGGCTCTATCCAATACAACTTTAAAAAAGAACGTGATTGTTTCAAAATTATCAGCCTGGTTAGGTTTAGGTTGCTTATCTCCAAGAGAAGTATATTGGAAAATGAGGGAGGCAGAAGCTAATTTTGGCCTGAAACCGTATTTTAATCAAATTGTACTGGGCTTATTGTGGAGAGATTATTATCGTTTTATGTTCAAAAAATATCGCAATACTTTTTTTAAATCAGAGGGCTTTTCAACTCAAACTTCAAATTCTGATTTAGCGGATAGCGATTTATTACAAGCTTGGAAAAATGGAAATACTGGTCAGCCTTTGGTTGATTCAATTATGCACGATTTAAATGCATCTGGTTATATCAGTAATTCTTGTAGGCAATTGGCAGCTACCTATTTAATTTATGAACTCCAGATTAACTGGATAATGGGTGCCGCTTATTTTGAAGAAAAGTTAATTGATTATGCACCCGCAAGTAATTGGGGTAATTGGGCAAATATTGCTGGTGTTGGTAATGATACACGTTTAACTAATAGTTTCGACTTTGAGAAACAGTTAAAAATCTTCGATCCAAAAGGAACTTATTTACAAGCATTAAGAGCTTAGTCTGATAGCCTTAAAACAAATCAATTTTTATTTCATTTTATTATCAAGTTTATTGCCTTTTCTTAAGGTAAAATTCTAATTTTGCAATACTTATAGAAACTACTACATAATGGATCACTTATCTTATCTCAGTGGCGCAAACGCTGAATATATCGAGTCGCTATATCAAACCTATAAAGAAGATCCAAATTCGGTTGAATTTGGGTGGCAGAAATTTTTTGAAGGCTTTGATTTTGGTCGTACCTCTGACGCAACAAATGTAAGCACAGATGCCCCTGAACATTTTTTAAAAGAAATAAATGTTTTAAATCTAATTAATGGGTACCGTCAACGTGGGCATTTGTTTACTAAAACAAATCCAGTTAGAGAAAGACGTAAACACTTGCCAACTTTAGATATTGAGAATTTTGGCTTGGCAAAAAGTGATTTAAATACGGTATTTAATTCTGCAATTGAAACCGGAATTGGTGCGCCAGCAAAATTAAGTGATATCCTTGCTTTTTTACAACAAACCTATTGTCTTTCTATCGGTGTAGAATATCTTTATGTACGTACACCAGAAGTTTTAAAATGGATACAAACCAAAGTGGAGACAGATCGCAATACGCCGAAGTTTTCTATTGTTGAGAAAAAACGTATCCTAAGTAAATTAAACCAAGCTGTAAGTTTCGAAAATTTTTTGGGAACCAAGTTTTTAGGTCAAAAGAGATTTTCTTTGGAAGGAGCGGAGGCGTTGATACCCGCTTTAGATTCTGTAATTGAAAAGGGTGCTGAGTTAGGTATAGAAGAGTTTGTAATTGGAATGGCTCATCGTGGTCGTTTAAATGTATTGGCAAACATTATGCAAAAAACCTATAAGGATATTTTTGCAGAGTTTGAAGGTAAAGGTTATAGCGCAGATTCTCCTTTCGGTGGAGATGTTAAATATCACTTAGGTTATTCTACTGATGTAACTACAAATGATGGTAAAAGTGTTCATTTAAGTTTATGTCCAAATCCATCTCACTTAGAAACAGTAAATGGAGTGGTAGAAGGTCTAAGTCGTTCTAAGATTGATTTTAAATATGGTGGAGACGACAGTAGATTAGCGCCAATATTAATTCATGGAGACGCATCTGTTGCCGGACAAGGTATTGTTTATGAAGTGATACAAATGGCTAGTTTGGAAGGTTATAAAACAGGTGGGACTATCCACTTGGTAATTAACAACCAAATTGGTTTTACAACTAATTATAAAGATGCCCGTTCAAGTACCTATTGTACTGATATTGCAAAAGTTACTTTGTCACCAGTTTTTCATGTAAATGGAGATGACGTTGAAGCTTTAGTTTATGCAATTAATTTAGCAATGGAGTATCGTCAGAAATATAAAAACGATGTGTTTATTGATATTTTATGCTACCGCAGATTTGGGCACAATGAAGCAGATGAGCCGAAATTTACACAGCCATTATTATACAAAGCGATAGAAAAACATGCTAATCCGCGTGACATTTATATCGAAAAATTAACTAACTCTGGCGAATTAGAAGCTGGTTTAGCTAAAGAAATGGAAAAGGAATTTAAAGGTCTTTTACAAGAGCGTTTAAATGAAGCTAAAGAAATAACTTCAACTTATCATGATGTTAAATTTGGTGGTGCCTGGTCTGATATGCGATTGGCAACGGAAAAAGATTTTGAAACTTCTCCGAATACAGCAGTTAAAAAAGAAACTTTATTAGAAGTAGCAAAACGTATTTCTACTTTACCAAAAGATAAAAAGTTCTTCAAAAAAATTGAAAAATTATTTGATGAACGGAATAAAATGGCAACTACTACCCATGTATTTGATTGGGCAATGGGCGAACAATTGGCTTATGGGACTTTATTGGCCGAAGGTAAAAGAGTTCGTTTAAGCGGTCAGGATGTGAAAAGAGGAACTTTCTCTCATCGCCATGCGGTACTAACTTTAGAAGACAGCGAAGAAGAGTATACACCTTTAGCAAACATATCAGATCAACAAGCACAATTTGATATCTACAATTCGCACTTATCAGAATATGGTGTTTTAGGTTTTGAGTATGGTTATGCTATGGCGAATCCTAATGCTTTAACTATTTGGGAAGCACAATTTGGAGATTTCTTTAATGGAGCGCAAATTGTTGTAGACCAGTATGTTGCAAGTGCTGAAACTAAGTGGCAAAGAGAAAATGGTTTGGTAATGCTATTGCCTCACGGTTACGAAGGGCAAGGACCAGAGCATTCATCTGCACGTATTGAGCGTTTTATGGAGCTTTGTGCCGATTATAATATGCAAGTAACAAACTGTACAACTCCGGCAAACTTCTTCCACGCTTTACGTCGTCAGTTTAAACGCGATTTCCGTAAACCTTTAGTGGTGTTTAGTCCTAAAAGTTTATTACGTCATCCACTATGTGTAAGTCCATTGGCAGATTTTACGGATAACAAATTCCAAGAAGTTATTGACGATGCGAATGTGAAAGCAGCGGATGTTAAACGGGTTGTTTACTGTAGCGGAAAAATTTATTATGAGTTACTAGAAGC
>JAIELS010000153.1 GCA_019752795.1 Sphingobacteriaceae bacterium | reverse complement strand
AAAATATGGAAGTCATATTGTTTTAGAATTTGATGAATGGAAAATTGATTCTGGGATTTATTGGTTAAAAGGAGGGAATGGCACTGGGAAAACTACTTTGTTTAGAATTATATCTGGTCAAACTCCCTTTGATGGAAGTGTTTTGTTAAATGATATAAACTTGAAGAAGCAGTCTACTGCCTTTCGTTCTAAAATAAGTTATGCCGAAGCTGAACCACAATATCCATTATTTATTACGGGAGAAGAACTGCTTAATTTTTATAAAGATGTAAGAAATGCCAAACAAGTTGATATTAATATATTGACGGATTTATTCGAAATGACATCTTTTTTAAATCAAAAAATAGGGGGCTATTCTAGCGGAATGTTAAAGAAACTCTCTTTAATCTGCGCATTTATTGGCGATGTGGAACTTTACATTTTAGATGAACCTTTAATCACAATTGATACCATATCGGCAGATAAATTGTATCAACTCATTTCTGAAAAAGCTAAGCAAGGGAAAAGTTTTTTAATATCTTCTCATCAAGAAATAGATAAAGATAAATTAATAATAAATAGTGTATTTGCTATCGAGAATAAAAAAGTAGTGAAATGCTAAGACTGTTAATTAGAACAATAGGTGTGAATTTTTACCAGCAACATGTTGGTTTATTCTTGGTTGGTTTTTATTTATTGTTCGGTATGATACAGGGTTATGACTTAATTTTATTTCATAAGGCTCTTTTACTTTCTATTTGCTCTTCTCCTTTAAATCTTTTAATACTCTTTGGCGTTTGGATTTTATTTGCAGTTAAAACTGTGCTTTTTGTAAAATATAAATTAGCTCAAGAGGATTATGTTTTCGCTAAACAAATAACAATTATTTCTAAAAAAGCACAAATCATTTTATGGATTAAAGTTTACTCTTTTTTACTTGCTCCTATTTTATGTTATGCTACGTTGGTTGTGATTATTTCAATAATACATCAATATTTTTTTAGTTTTTTTGCTACGATTGCGATGTTAGGTTTGATGATGATATTACTATCTATTTATAGCTATCGTTTTAGTAATTTAAATTTCAATATTTCAAAGACTTGGATAAACCTTCCACCAATTGAAATTAAAAAAACATTTTGGTCTTGGCCAATTTGGTTTTTGTTAAATGAACAAAAAGTAATGCTATTTATTTGCAAAATCGTTTCCTTTTTATTTTTTAAAGCAATTTTATTGGTTTTTGTAGATATACAAAATGATATCAGAATTTATTTAACGGCATTATTAGCTGTAGTTTTAAGCCACGCTATTTTGGTTTTAAATGTTATAAAGTTTGATGCTTCTTATAATGCTTTCGCCAAAAACATGCAAATAGCTGCAATTAGAAGATTGATTTATTGGGTCTTTGTTTTTGGTTTATTGCTGATTCCTGAATTTATATTGCTTTTGTTTTCAACTCATATTACAGTAATACAGTTTGGTAATTGTTTACTGTTTGCCATAAGTTCTATACTAGTTTTGCAAACCCTAGTTTATTTATTAAAAGCAAATACGGATAGATACTTACAATATCTATTGTTCTTTTTCTTTATAAGTATGTTCGCTATTTTGGGTGGATATTATTTACCATTTAGCTTAGCTATGATTGTTTGTTCCTCGGTATTTTTTGTATGGAATTACAATAAATTGGATTTGAGAGAAATAGCTTAAATGCTATAAGCTTTTATCATTTCTTCGTTTACTTTGCAAGAACGTTGGGTTTTTAGATCTATCATTACATAGTCGAAAATACCATCTGAAGCAACTTTGCCTGTTGTTTTATTAATGATTTCAAATTGTACATTGCTGCCTTTTTCGTTCATTTCTAAAATACCTGTTCTCACCAACATTTTGTCGCCCATTTTTAAAGCTCGTTTAAAGTTGATAGTTACTTTTGAAACCACCCATCCATAACCTTGTTCTGAGAATTTTTCCCAGCTCATGCCATAAAATTTTTCCATCTGCTCATAACGAGCAGCTAACACATAGTCTAAATATTTGCTATTGTGCACATGGTTAAACATGTCTATGTCATCAGGACGAACATTTAACTCGGTTTCGAATATGCTAAATTGATTTACTATCATTATTGCAAAAGTAAATTATTTTAGTGATTTAAATTTGGTATGTATGGTTTTATCGACTTTTCTACATATTTCTAAAACAATGATTCATTTTAAATAGTTCTATTATTAAATATTAAACTAATGGAAAATAAATCAATTAAATTAATTTCAACTGGTATCATATTAAGTGGAGCGGTATTATTTTTACTCAATTCTTGTAAATCTATCCCAACTCACGTAAAACCTGTTAAACCTTTTGTATTAGAGAAATATTTAGGTAAATGGTACGAAATAGCTCGTATAGATTTTAAATTCGAAAGGAATTTAAATAATGTAACTGCAACTTACAGCATGAAAGAGAATGGCATGGTTAAGGTTGATAATAAAGGATATGATTATAAAAAAGCAGAATGGAAAAATAGTATTGGTAAAGCTAAATTTGTTAAAGATGAAAATGAGGGCATGTTGAAAGTTTCCTTTTTTGGTCCATTTTACGCAGGTTATAATGTAATTGCTATAGACGATGCATATAAGTATGCATTAGTAGCTGGTGATAATTATAATTATTTATGGATTTTAAGTAGAGAGAAAACTATTCCTGAAAATATTAAGCAATCTTATTTAACAATTGCTAAAAATTCAGGTTATGATGTTAATAGACTACTTTATGTTGAGCATAATCAATAGAAAAGTATAAAATTTAAATGACTAAAAACCTATGTGCTATTTTATTATTTTTCATTTTAATTCTTCCCGATCCAAACGCAACAATTTAACAATCAAACAATTTAGTAACTTGTTTTTATACAAAACTTACCTTACCTTTGCACCTAATTAATTAATTTATAAACTTTAGTATCATTCAAGAATGTATTTAAGTAAAGAAAACAAAGCCGAAATTTTTAAAAAACACGGCGAAGTAGCAACCAACACTGGTTCTGCAGAAGGTCAAGTAGCGTTATTTACATACCGTATTGCGCACTTAACAGAACACTTAAAGAAAAATCGTAAAGATTTCTCTACACAGTTATCACTTCAAAAATTAGTAGGTAAACGTCGCGGTATTTTGGCGTACTTATTTAAAAAAGATATTAATCGTTATCGTGCTATCATCAAAGCTTTATCGCTTAGAGATATCATCAAATCGGTGTAATGTTAATAAAAGCCATTCTTTTAGAGTGGCTTTTTTAGTTTAATACTCAAAAATAAATATATAAACACGGTCTATTAAAAAGAGGAAAAATAGGTCACAACTTTTATTCAATGAATGTAATAAAAAAATCGTTCGATTTAGGCGATGGTAGAATTGTAGAAATAGAAACAGGTAAATTGGCTAAACAAGCTGATGGTGCTGTTGTAGTTAAAATGGGCGATACAATGTTGTTAGCAACAGTAGTATCTACAGTTGGTGCAAAACCAGGCACAGATTTTTTACCATTATCGGTAGATTATCAAGAAAAATATGCGGCTACTGGTCGTATTCCAGGTGGATTTTTACGTCGCGAGGCAAGATTATCTGACTATGAAGTGTTAATTTCTCGTTTGGTAGATAGAGCTTTACGCCCTATGTTTCCTTCAGATTATCACTCTGATACACAAGTAATGATTTCATTAATCTCGGCTGATAAAGATATCATGCCAGATTGTTTAGCTGGTTTAGCAGCATCTGCAGCTTTATCGGTTTCTGATATTCCTTTTAACGGACCAATTTCTGAAGTTCGTGTAGCTAAAATTGATGGTAAATTGGTAATTAATCCAAGAGCTAGTGAGTTAGAGCGTGCTACTTTAGAATTTATGGTTGCTGGTTCGGCTAATGATATAGGTATGGTTGAAGGTGAGTGTGATGAAATTCAGGAAGATGAAATGGTTGAGGCTTTGAAATTTGCACATGCTGCAATTAAAGTTCAATGTGCTATTCAAGTTGAATTAACTGAAGCTACTGGTAAAACCGTAAAACGTGAATATAATCACGAAGATCACGATGCTGATTTAAGAGCTAAAGTTTTCGCTGATACTTACGATAAAGTATATGCTGTAGCAAAATCTGGTTCTAATAAAGATGAACGTAAAGTTGGTTTCACTGCAATTATTAATGATTTCTTTGCAGCAATGCCAGAGGATACTGCAGATTTAACTAAAGCAATGGCTAAACATTATTACCATGATGTGCAGTACGATGCAATTAGAAATCTATTATTAGATGAAGGTATCCGTTTAGATGGTCGTAAAACAACTGAAATACGTAAAATTTGGAGTGAAGTAGGTTATTTACCTGCAGCTCACGGTTCGGCAGTATTTACACGTGGCGAAACACAATCTTTAACATCAGTTACTTTAGGTAGCAAAGATGATGAGCAAATGATTGATGGTGCTTTTGTTAACGGTTACAATAAATTCTTATTACACTATAATTTCCCTGGTTTCTCTACTGGTGAAGTTAGACCGAATAGAGGTGCTGGTCGTCGTGAAATTGGTCACGGTGCTTTAGCGCAACGTTCTATTAAAAAAGTTTTACCAGTAGGTGAAGATAATCCATATACAATTCGTATCGTTTCTGATATTTTAGAATCAAATGGTTCATCATCAATGGCAACGGTTTGTGCGGCTACGTTAGCATTAATGGATGCAGGTATAAAAATCAAATCTCCAGTTTCTGGTATTGCAATGGGTTTAATTACTGATGAGAAAACTGGTAAATATGCAATCCTTTCAGATATTTTAGGTGATGAAGATCATTTAGGAGATATGGACTTTAAAGTAACTGGTACTGAAAAAGGTATTGTTGCTTGTCAAATGGATTTGAAAATCAATGGTTTATCATACGAAGTATTAACTAAGGCTTTATTACAAGCTAAAGATGGTCGTTTACACATCTTAAACGAGATGAAAAAAACCATCGCTGAGCCAAATG
Organism: Sphingobacteriaceae bacterium; assembly: GCA_019752795.1. GTDB lineage: Bacteria > Bacteroidota > Bacteroidia > Sphingobacteriales > Sphingobacteriaceae > Pedobacter. The sequence continues at coordinate 4,720 of JAIELS010000153.1, read as the reverse complement.
CAGATATGAAACCACATGCTCCACGTATTGTGTCGTTAACTATTGATAAAGAATTTATTGGTGCGGTAATCGGGCCAGGTGGTAAAATTATTCAAGAAATGCAACGTGAAACTGGTGCATCTATCTCTATTGAAGAGGTTGGTAACAAAGGTATCGTTGAGATTTTTGCGGATAATAAAGCTGCTATTGACGCTGCTGTTGCACGTATTAGTGCTATTGCTGCTAAACCAGAAATTGGTGCAATTTACCAAGGTAAAGTAAAATCTATTATGCCATTTGGCGCATTTGTAGAAGTGATGCCAGGTAAAGATGGTTTATTACACATCTCTGAAATTTCATGGGAACGTTTAGAAACTATGGATGGTGTGCTTAAAGAAGGCGATAAAATTGAAGTTAAATTGTTAGATGTAGATAAACAAGGTAAAATGAAACTTTCTCGTAAAGTTTTGTTACCAAGACCTGAGAAACCTGCAGCTCCACAAGCGTAAAAAATAGTCAGAAAGTCCGCAAGTCGGATAAGACATAATCTAATCCTTTTCAGTTTTACTGGAAAGGATTTTTATTTTAAGTCCTAAAGTCGAAAGGTTAGAAAAGTTGTATAGCTTTAAACAGCTAAGACTATAACTTTCGGACTTTCAAACTAGAAACTTTCGGACTAGTTTTGTAACTTGCCTATCTTAACAACCATCATAAAAATAAAATGAAACACTTAATTGCCCCATCTATACTTTCTGCAGATTTTGCTAATCTTCAACGTGATATTGAAATGATTAATAATAGCCAAGCTGATTGGTTTCATATAGATGTGATGGATGGTGTTTTTGTACCCAATATTTCGTTTGGATTTCCTGTATTAAAATCAATAAAACAATATGCAAATAAGCCTTTAGATGTACATTTAATGATAGTAAATCCTGAAAAGTACATTCAAGAATTTGCAGATGGTGGTGCAGATATTATCACTGTACATTTTGAGGCTTGTACACATTTACATAGGGTAGTTCAAATGATAAAAAATGCTGGTTGTAAGGCTAGCGTGGCTTTAAATCCGCATACTCCAGTTTGCTTATTGAAAGATATTTTGGTAGACTTAGACATGGTATTAATCATGTCTGTAAATCCAGGTTTTGGTGGGCAAAAATTTATTCCTCAATCATTAAATAAAATAATTGAACTTAAAAAAATGGCTTTGCAAGTAAACCCGGATCTAATAATTGAAGTTGATGGTGGCGTAGGTATCTCTAATATTGGAAGCATGATTAAAGCAGGTGCTGATGTTTTTGTTGCTGGTAATGCAATATTTGCTGCACAAAGTCCAAATGATATGATTTCGAGCCTTAAAAATATAGACGTTACCACAACTCAGATATAATTTTTTGAATGCATAAACTTTACCTGTTAATTACTGCTTTAGTGATGAGCTTTACTTTTGTAACAGCACAGCCTTTGGTAAAAGTCTCAGGTAAGGTAATGGATTTAGATAATAACCCATTACAACAGGTTACCGTTGCTATTTTAGGGCAACAAGAATCTACACTTACCGCACCAGACGGCAGCTACACTATTTATGCAAAAACAATAAAATTTACAATTAAATATAACTTTTTAGGCTATAAATCACTTTTATTAAAGGTAGACGAAAAGGTAGCAGGTAGGATTAATAAAGATGTTATTCTCCAACCTAATATTAATGAACTTGAACAAGTCACCATTACTAATAAACAAAATCAATTAAGTAATACAAATACAATTAATATATCAGATTTATTTTCTTTGCCTTCGCCTTCTGGTAATTTTGAAGGTATTATAAAAACACTTCCAGGTGTTTCTACTAATAATGAATTGAGTTCTCAATATAGTGTAAGAGGTGGAAATTTTGATGAAAATTTGATTTATGTGAATGATGTAGAAATTAGTAGGCCAATTTTAGTAAGAAATGGTCAACAAGAAGGTTTAAGTTTTATTAATGGTGACTTTGTTACCAGAGCTAAGTTTTCTGCTGGTGGGTTTGATGTACGATACGGAGATAAACTATCTTCTGTATTAGATGTAAAATATGATAAACCAGATAGCAATCAATTTATAATTAACTCAGGGTTATTAGGAGCCTCAATAACCTCTAAATTTGTTAAAAAAAACAATTTTCTACTTATCGGATTGCGTTATAAAAACAACAGTAATATTTTAAACAAGCAAGATAACAAAGGCAGTTATAGCCCCAATTATGGCGATGCACAATTGGTTTATCAATATAATTTTTCTGATAAATTTAATTTAAGTGCATTAGGAAATTTTAATATTGGACAATTTAAGCTTATTCCACAAGATAGGGAAACTCAATTCGGAACATTAGAGACACAGTTAAGATTAAGGATAGCTTACAATGGTCAAGAGATAGATACTTATCGCTCTTCTGGCGGAGCTATTACAGCTACATTTAGCCCAAAGCCTAATTTGGTGATTAAGTGGATCAATAGTTATTTTGATACACAAGAAAGAGAGCGTTTTGACATAGAAGGTAATTATGTTTTTGATGAATTAGAAACGGGTTTTAATGCGATAGGTTTTTCTCCAGTTAGAATAAATAGAGGTTTGGGAACGTATTTGAATTATGCTCGTAATACACTTAATTCTAAGAATATAAGTACAGAAGTTAAAGCAGATCAAAGTTTTGAAAACCATGTTTTTTCTTGGGGTTTTAGATTAGAGAAAAATAAATATTCAGATCAACTAAATGAATATCACTTAACCGATTCTGCCGGTTATATTTTACCTAACAATTCTAAAAAATTTTATCTAGAACAATCTATTAAATTGCAAAACCAAATAGATATTGATAATTATACGGCTCATATTCAAGATAGTTATTCATTAACGAGTAATTCAGATTTACAAATTGGTGTTAGAGCAAGTTACAACAGCTTGTCTGACCAATTATTAATTAGCCCAAGGTTACTGTTAGCCTATCGACCTTCTAGTAACAATAAAATTTTTAGATTTATAGCTGGGGTTTATCAGCAACCGCCATCATATCGCAGTATCAGAGCTTACGATGGTATACTAAATCTGAATCAAAAGGCACAAAGATCTTATAATACCTCTGTTGGTTTTGATTATGCTTTTGATGGTTTGGGTACAAGATTAAAATTCACTTCAGAAGCATATTTTAAGTACACAGATCGTCTAATTCCTTATGTTGTTGATAATGTTCGGATAAAATATTTATCATCTTCGTTGGCTAAAGCTCATACTTATGGAGCAGATTTTAGTGTTGGTGGTGAATTTGTAAAGGATTTAGTTTCTTATTTTAGACTTTCGTTGATGAGTGCAGATCAAGATGTGATTGGAGACTCTTATCAAAGAAAAGATAAATCTGGAAATTTAACGACAATTTTCCCAGGTTATTTGCGCCGTCCTTCGGATCAAAGAGTTAATTTTTCAATATTTTTTCAAGATAGATTACTAAATAGTCCGACATATAAAGTTCATTTAACCATGCTTTATGGCTCTCGTTTGCCAATTGGTTCTCCGCTTAGCGAACGTTATTCAGATGATTTTAGAATTCCAGCCTATAAAAGAGTAGATATAGGTTTTTCTAAAGATTTTTTAGATGATATCGCCTTGCATAAACCTAAATTGTTAGATAAATATTTTAGCTCATTTACTGCTTATTTCGAAATATTTAACTTGCTTAATGTTAATAATACCGTTTCTTATTTGTGGTTAAAGGACGTTGACAATGTTCAGTATGCTGTTCCAAATTATTTAACTGGAAGACAGTTCAATTTTAAATTGATTTTAAAGTTTAAAAATCACAATTAATTAATGTCAAAGTGTTAGATTTACACCAATAAATTATTAAATAAAATGAGACATAATTTTGGTGCAGGACCATGTATTTTACCGCAAGAAGTATTTAAACAAGCTTCTAGAGCAATTTTGGATTTTAAAGACGGCTTATCTATTTTAGAAATTTCACATCGTAGTCCTGAATTTGAGCAAGTGATGGCAGAAGCAAATAAATTGGTAAAAGAACTTTTAAATGTACCCTCAGGATATTCCGTTTTATTTTTACAGGGCGGTGCTAGTTTACAATTTGCAATGGTACCTATGAATTTGTTGCCTGAAGGTAAAACAGCTGCTTATTTAGAAACTGGCGTTTGGGCTAATAAAGCAATAAAAGAAGTTAAGTTTTTTGGTAAAGCAAACATTGTTGCAACAGCTAAAGATGCTAATTTTACATTCATCCCTAAAGATTTCGAAATTCCGGCAGATAGTGCTTATTTTCATTATACTTCTAACAATACGATTTACGGAACTGAATTATTCGAAGTCCCTAAAACTAAAGTTCCTATAGTTTGCGATATGTCGTCTGATATCATGAGTAGAGTAATCGATGTATCTAAATTTGATATTATCTATGCTGGTGCTCAAAAAAATATCGGCCCTGCCGGACTAACAGTAGTAATCGTTAGGGATGAGATTTTAGGTAAGAGCGGAAGAGCAATTCCTTCTATGCTTGATTATACATCTTATAAAGACAATGATTCGATGTACAATACACCACCAGTTTTTTCTATTTATACAGCAATGCTTAATTTGAATTGGTTAAAATCTAAAGGCGGTATTGCTGAGATTGAAAAAGAAAATATTGCCAAAGCAGAAGCTTTGTATACTGAAATTGATAGAAACCCGTTTTTTAAAGGCACTTGTGCTGTAG
>JAIELS010000140.1 GCA_019752795.1 Sphingobacteriaceae bacterium | reverse complement strand
TTTATTGAGATAAACTCTGGCTATAGTAAAATTCTCCCCATTTTTAAAAACTGGCTGTATCATTCCAATACTTGCTTGCTGAGCAGTGCTTTTATCAGCAGTCTTATAGAACATCAACTTATCTCCTTTTTTAACAAGTGATGCCAATTCAGGTTTAAAGGAAAACTCTGCTAGCATACTATTGGCATTATAAATCGTAAAAAGCGATTGTCCGGCATTTACATACTGTCCTTCTCGTAGCATTACCGGCGAGTTTACCGGGACACTTATAGCTGGCGCAGTAGGGGTTGCAGATCCACCACCCATGCTACTCATTCCATCTCCACCAGAAGATGGTGCAGCAGATGGAGGCGCAACCGAAGCTGCAGCAGATTTTTCAAGAATGTACCCATCTGCACTGCTATAAATAGGAATACGGTAATTAACCTTTCTTGTTTTTAACAATAGATTAATTGCCGAATTATTCATTCCCAATAACATTAGCCGTTGTTTAGCTCGCTCTAACATGGACAGATCTGTTTCAGAACGTTGCAAGAAAAGCAATTCCTGCTGTGCGGCGGCCAAATCTGGGGAGTAAACTTCCATAATTAACTGCCCTTTGCGAACTTGTTGGTAATTGTACTTGATCAACAAACGCTCTATTCTTCCACTTACCCTGCTTGCTACGCTATTTTCATTACGCGTATCGTAATTAATTACACCTTGTGCTTCTTCGGTAAATATTCTAGTGCCATACTCGGCTTTAATTACGGGCAATGTTGATACAACCTGTGCATTTGTAGGTTTAAGCAGGTGAGAAAGATTACTATCTATTTTTACCGCTCCTGGATCATTATGGGCGTCGTTTTTAACAGCTTTATTCTTATTGCAAGAACTGATCACCATCATGCCAGCCATCATCAACAAAGCAAAGCTAAAGGAGTTAACGATATATTTCTTTCTCATAATCTACAATCATTAAGTAAAGTTTCAATTTTTCATCTAGCACATTCGTCTGCATCATGGTTAATGCTTCCCACGAATTGATTACTTCTGGTAATTCCATTTTATTCTCACGGTAGCTTAAAAAGTTAACATCCAGTGTTTTTTGTAAACTCGGAATAATTTTATCCTCCATTACCTTGATCCGCTTTTGCATAGACTGGATTTCAAATTGCATACCGTATAACATACCTTGGGTTTCTTGAAGCATAGCCGCTTTCTCTTTTGCCATGGCCTGCACTTCATACTGCATTCCTTTTACTTCAGATTTATACATTTTTGAAGACCATGGCGCAATTGGAATACTTACCATCCCCATAATGCTAAAAGCTTTGGGCATTGCTTTGGTTAAAGGAGACATGTGATCAAATCTTAGCTTAAAATCAGGTCTACTTTGTTTTTTCATCGCTTCGATATTCAACTGCATAGATTGTATGCTATAATCCATTTTCTTAATATCGTTTCTGGCCAAGGCCAAACTACCTGTATCAATAGCTTTTGCAGCTACAAAAACTGGCTGATAAGTGGTATCAATAGCAAAATCAGCATTTCCCTGTTGGTTCATTAAACTATTTAACCAAGCCCGACTTTTAGCAATATCACCTTCTTGCATGATGATCATGTTTCGGTTCTCTTCCAGTTTAGCAGTAGTTTTATATATACTACCTAATTTCGACTGGTTAAAAGGATACCTGATCTCTTCAATTTTTTTCATGGTTTGCATAATCTTTTCATTCTGCGCCAGCACCTTAATCTTTTGTTGTGCTACCAACCAACCAAAATACAATCGTTTTGCTTGCGCTTTGTATTCGTTTAAGGTAACCCCCCGAGTTTCATTTTCTACTTTACCTTTCGATTCGATATACCGTTTGTTTGCATTTTGCTTCACTGGATTGGGAATATCCTGCTCTAATTGCAGCATTAAAGAGCCTTTATCGCTCTCATCCATAATCATTTGCCCAGGATAAGGAGTCATAAATGTACCCACACCTACCATTGGAGCCATCCAGGCTGTTGATGCTTTAGCCGTATGTTTATAGCTTTCTGCTTTTAATCCATACGATTGCAACAAAAGGTTATTCTTATCTATTCTTTGTAAAACCGTATCTAATGAGAGTAACGGTTTTTGCTGCGCGAATGCATAAAATGGCAATAGCAGCAGTATCAACGTTATTTTTTTAATGTTGTACATCGTGAACCTCCAATTTTCCATATTTCCTCAATTCGTATTCTTTAGACATTAAAAAGATGAGCGGAGTAACCAGTAAAATGTGGGTAGATGAGGTCAATACTCCACCTATCATGGGCAGCACAATGGGTTGCATTACATCTACGCCAACGCCAGTAGCCCATAATACGGGTACCAAACCAAACAGCGACACACAAACCGTCATTAGTTTCGGCCTTAGCCTTTTGGCAGCACCATGAATTACATATTCTCTCAAATCTTCTTTTGTGATGGTCTCACTTGAGTTTCCTTTTAATTTAATCAGTTGCTGCATGGCATCGTTCAGGTAAATAACCATCACAATTCCCGTTTCTACGGCAATACCAAATAGTGCAATAAAACCTACGGCTACACCCACAGATAAGTTTACATCCCAGAAGTAGATCATGTAAGCCCCGCCTATTAAAGCAAAAGGAACTGTAATCAAGCTTAAAAAAGCTTCTCTTATCGAGTTAAAAGCGAAATACAAGGAGAAGAAAATAATGACCAAAACAATGGGAGCAATCCACATTAGTGTTTGCTTACCGCGGATAAGGTTTTCATATTGTCCGCTCCATTCCAAGAAATAACCTTCTGGAAGGACTCCTTTTTCTTTGTTTAGCTTTTCCATTGCGTCTTTAACTGTGCTACCTAAATCTCTATCTCGCACATTAAACATCACCGCGCCACGCAAAATGGCATTATCAGAATTGATCATCGGCGGGCCATCTTCAAATTTCACATCAGCTACAGCTGACAAGGGAATTTCGCCAAAGGTGGCCGACTGAATAGGGATACGCTGAATACGTTCTACGCTGTTTCTATATTCTTGTGCTAAACGCACGCTAATAGAAAAACGTTGCCGGCCTTCAATTGTATTGCCGATAGTTGCACCACCCAACGCACTTTCTACCACTTGGTTTACATCATCAACGTTTAAACCATAACGTGCCAGCTCTTCTCTTTTTATATTGATAGCCATGTATTTTCCGCCTGTAATTGGCTCGACAAACAAATCGCTAACACCAGGCGTGCCTTCTAATGCGGCTTTTACCTTTTCTGATACCGCAGCAATGGTATCTAAATTTTGTCCAAAAACCTTAATCCCTACATCAGTACGGATACCTGTAGCCAACATATTTATTCTGTTAATAATCGGTTGTGTCCAACCATTTACTACACCCGGAATTTGCAGTTTAGCATCTAGCTCTGTTACGATATCCTTTTTAGTAATGCCTTTACGCCATTCACTTTTAGGTTTTAAAGTAATAATAGTCTCAATCATACTAATTGGCGAATTATCTGTAGCCGTATTCGCCCTGCCTGCTTTTCCTAAAACCTTATCAACTTCTGGTACCGATTTAATAATCTTGTCCTGTACCTGCAATATTCGTTTTGCTTCTGCATTAGATACATCAGGCAAGGTAATTGGCATAAAAAGAATACTTTGCTCATCTAAAGGGGGAATAAACTCTGTTCCCAAATTTTTAAGCAATGGAATGGTAATTAACAAAGCAATAATGTTAACTGCAATTGTCGTTTTTCGCCATTTTAAAACAGTCCTAATAATTGGCTCGTAAACCTTTTCTAATATCCTGTTTACAGGGTTTGCATGGTCTGGCTTAAATTTTCCCTTCATAAAAAAGGAAATTAGCACAGGTGCTAGCGTAATTACCAATAAAGCATCTACAATCATGATAAATGTTTTGGTATATGCTAGTGGGTGGAACAGTTTACCTTCCTGTCCGGTTAACATAAATACGGGTAAAAAAGAGGTAATGATAATGACTGTTGCAAAGAACACCCCTCTTGAAACCTGCTTACTGGATTTGGTAATCACCGCAAGGCGATCTTCTTCACTGATCCAATCTGGAGATTTTTTAAATATATTTTTAAACCACTTGATCATGATGTTGTTGTTTTATTTTGGTCCTTTTCCCATAACTCGTAGCGTTCTGCCAAATGCTTATAGGCATTTTCGCTCATAATAATACCGTTATCTACAATTACACCTATAGCCAGTGCAATACCAGTTAGCGACATAATGTTAGATGAAATATCAAAAGCATTGAGCAGAATAAAGCTTGCCGCAATGGTAATTGGAATTTGTATGATAATACTTACTGCGCTGCGCCAATGGAATAGAAATACAAATACAATAAGCGATACCACAATCATCTCTTCTATTAATGTATTTTTAATCGAATCGACGGATTCTTTAATTAACTCGCCCCGATCATATACAATATCAAATTTTACGCCCTTAGGTAATCCTTTTGATACTTCTTTCATTTTTGCTTTTACTTTATCAATTACCTCTGCCGCATTTTCGCCGTAACGCATTACCACAATCCCGCCTGCACGTTCTCCCTTGCCATCCTGATCAAATATGCCCAATCTGGTCTCTCCAGTCATTTGCACCGTAGCAAGATCTGAGACCTTTATTGGTGTACCATTTTGGTTCTTTACGGGAATATTTGAGATCTCTTCGAGCGATTTGAGGTAGCCCGAAGTTTTAATAATATAGCCCATATCGCTCATTTCGAACTTACGTCCCCCAGATTCGTTATTGTTGCTTCTTACTGCCGCAATAACTTGTGGCACACTGAGCTTGTAATACAGCAATTTATTGGGGTCTATTGAAATTTGATATTGCTTTTGAAAACCACCAAATGAAGCTATCTCACTTACTCCTGGGACATTTTGCAGTGCAAATTTCACATACCAATCTTGTATGGCACGTTGCTCGCCTAAATCCATATCTGGGGCATCCAAGGTGTACCACAACACATGACCCACGCCTGTACCATCTGGCCCCAATTGTGGCGCAACACCTTCTGGTAAAGTTTTGGATATTGTACTAATTCGCTCCATTACACGCTCTCTGGCCCAGTATACATCTACATCATCCTCAAAGATTACGTAAATGAAACTCATCCCGAACATAGAGGAGCCCCTTACATATTTGATTTTGGGAATACCTTGCAAATTGGTAACCAGTGGATAGGTAACCTGATCTTCTATCAATTGTGGCGATCTGCCCATCCATTCAGTAAATACGATTACCTGATTTTCTGAAAGGTCGGGAATTGCATCTATTGGATTTTTTTGTATAGAGAATACTCCCCATATAAATAATCCCAAAGAAAGCACCAGCACAATAAATCGATTGCGCATAGACCATTCTATAATTTTATGTACCATTTTTAATATATTCAAATCGGTGCCTGATTACTCAGGCACCTAATGTTAATGTTTGTGATCTGATTCTGGTTGTTTTGCAGGCTGGCTTGCTCTATCGTATTTGCAGCAACCAGGAAGTTTATCATAAACTGCTTCAGTAGCTTTAAACTTTGGTGTATCATGTCCCACATCAGCAATCTTACGTTGCACATCATCTAACTTGATTTTGTCAGAATCGTAACTTAAGGTTAGCATTTTAGTTTTTGCACTCCACTCTGCAGTAGTTACTCCCTCTACTTTTACAGCTGCTTCTATGCGTTTTTTACACATACCGCAATTGCCAGATACTTTAACACTGTCTGTTTTAGACTGTGCAAAAGCTGCACTGCCAAGGAAAGCCAACATGGCCACCAAAGAGAATCTTAATGATTTCATAATGAATTGATTTGAAATAAAAATTTGGATATAAAGATTTTGGGCATAGCTAAGCTAGACCCAGTACACGAATGTGCAGGAAATGGGTAAGGAAAAAGGCTTATATTCTATAGGTGCAATTTCTGATAAAGACGGGAACACTCAGCCTTTCTGGTGGCGCATTACTGAATACAGTATTTGTTTTCAGAGCTGATAAAGCAATCTGATATGCGTCACTTTTAAAGGTGTGCTGGCAAACTGCTGGAAACTGTTTGAACTCATAAACAAGCTGAGTTGCCTTTTTAGATTGGTCTATCTTGGCCTGCTTAAAATCGTCTTTGCAACATGAATTTTTCTTGGTTGCATTTTTAGTCATTCCGCAAAACTCACAACTAGCCTCATCTGGTACAGTCAAGCCCAATTTAACTAGCTCTCCCATGCAATAATGAAAATGCACAGTTGCCCCACTGGAAGTTCCCAGATAGAAAAAAGCAACAATAGTCAGCAGTATTCTTTTCATTAGCGAGACAAATATAAGTTATTTTAGTAATTTTTTGTTACATAATTCCACTAATTTATTACATCATTCCTTACATAGCCCTAATTTTTATCATGCCATGAGTTAGTCGTTGTGACTGAAGAATGGTTGTCGTATGCCTTTCATTAAAAATCATATCTTTTATATGCTATCCAGTGGCTTTCTGTTATTTACTTCTAGTGATCTGAACTCCCTTGGGGATATACCAGTTACAGACTTGAACTGGTTGGACAGGTGTGCGCTACTGCTATAACCCATTTGCCAGGCAATCTCATTTAAGTTCAGTTCCCCATATTGAAGGAGTTCCTTAACTTTTTCAATTTTCTGCTGGATAATAAATTTTTCGATCGTGATGTCTTCACTTTCCGAAAATAACCTACTTAAGTAACCATAATCCCGGTTCAATCGGTCGCTGAGCACCTCACTGAATAGGATGTGAAATTCTGGTTGTGCAGAGTGGTGTATTAGTTCAACAATGGTATTTTTGATCCGTTCAACCAGCTTATCCTTGTCCCTGTTGATAAGTTCAAATCCCAAAATTTTAAGGGAAGCAGAAATTTTACTCAACAGTTCCTCCGATGGTTCGGGAGACACAATGGCCTGACCAAGCGAAATATCCTCAACCTGAAGGTCGTGGTGCTGAAGCTGTTGTGTTACTACCGAAATACAACGGTCACACACCATGTTTTTTATTGATAACAACATACTAATAGGTTAGATTAAATGCTAATATACGCTTTGTTTCAACGGCATAATTATCAACGGCAAGACCATCAAATTGATAGCCAAATGATGTTCTTGCCAAAATGAAAACCGGATTAAATTTTTTCTGCCTTGTAACCAGCCTCTTCAAGCGTGTCGATGATCTGATCGGTATCGATTCCCTGCTTTACCTCCACCGTTAATATCTTGTCGGGGTTCTGCGTGTCAACTTCCCATTTTTTAATAGCTGAAAGATTGTTCAGGTGAGGAGTAACGGCAGCTATACAGCCACCACATTTGATATTTGTTTTGAATTTTAATGTTTCCATGATTGTGATTGTTTATATAAGTTTAGAAAATTTTAACCGAAGGCTGTTGCTTACCACCGAGACCGAGCTTAATGCCATTGCAGCACCTGCAATCATAGGATTTAAAAGGAAGCCGTTAAGCGGATACAAAATTCCTGCAGCAATCGGGATACCGATAAGGTTATAAATAAATGCCCAAAATAGATTTTGGCGTACAGTCCTAACGGTAAGTTTAGATAACCTAAGTGCCTTGGGTACCTGTAAAAGGTCAGATGAAACCAAGGTAATCTTGGCAACATCGATTGCAATATCTGATCCTTTGCCCATTGCGATCGAGACATCTGCCTGTGCCAGGGCGTGGCTATCGTTGATGCCATCACCGATCATGGCAACTATTTTCCCCTGTGATTGCAGTTCCTTAACGAAATCGGCCTTATCAGATGGCAATACTTCAGCTCTGAAATCTTTAATTCCAACTTGTTTCGCAACGGCAGCGGCAGTTTGCCCGTTATCTCCAGTAAGCATGTAGACCACAATATTCCGCTTTAAAAGTTCTGAGACGGCACGGGCAGAACCCTCTTTGACCTGATCAGCAATGGCAATGGTAGCTAGTACCTTGTTTTCATCGGTAAAATAGATTACCGTCTTCGCTTGTTCTTGAAGCCTGGTCACGGATTTCTCTAAATTCCCTTCAATTTCGATACCAGAATCTTTTAAAATTTTATGGCTGCCTGCCCAGTACCTTTGTCCTTCGAATGTAGCTTGTACACCTTTACCAGTAAGGCTTTCAAAGCCCGTAACCTTGACTGGGTTAACATTCCCTGTTTGCAGATGCCGAACTATGGCTTCCGCAAGCGGATGTTCAGATTGCTGTTCAAGTGCAAATAGGATACCGATAAGTTTTTGCTTGTCAATATCTGTTACGTTTTGCCAATTGAGTTCTGTTACTTCAGGCTTGCCTTTTGTAAGGGTTCCGGTCTTATCTAGAACAACTGCGTTAACCTTATGTCCAAGTTCCAGCGCTTCGGCATCTTTGATCAATATCCCATTTTCTGCACCTTTGCCAACGCCAACCATAATCGCTGTCGGAGTTGCAAGGCCAAGAGCACAGGGACAGGCAATTACCAGAACGGTTACCATAGCCAGCATTCCTTGGGTGAGGGCATTTTCACCACCAACCAATATCCATATTACAAGTGTAAGAAGTGCGATGCCAATCACAATTGGAACAAATATCCCTGCAATTTTATCTACGAGCTTTTGTACCGGGGCTTTAGAGCCTTGGGCATCCTGCACCATTTTTATGATCTGTGCAAGCATGGTTTCGCCACCGACCTTTTGGGCTACAAATCGGAAGCTTCCTTTTTGATTTATAGTTCCTGCAAAGACTTGATCTCCTATATTCTTAGAGACCGCTACAGGTTCTCCCGAAATCATGCTTTCATCTACATAGGAAGTGCCTTCATAGATTTCGCCATCAACAGGAATTTTTTCCCCAGAACGCACAAGTATTTTATCACCGATTGAAATATCAGAGAGCGGAATTTCCTTCTCTCCATTTTCTGCAATAATAAGTACCGTCTTTGGCTGTAGTCCGATCAGTTTTTTGATGGCGGAAGAGGTGTTAGATTTTGCACGTTCCTCGAGCAATTTCCCAAGCATGATAAATACGATGACTACAGCGGCGGCTTCATAATAAACATGTGGATGAAGCCCCCTTTGGTGCCAGAATTCTGGATATAGTGTATTGAAGAGACTGAAAAAGTATGCGATGCCAGTACTCAAGGCAACAAGGGTATCCATATTTGCCCTACCATGCCTTGCCTGTTTCAAGGCGTTAACAAAGAAGCTTTTTCCAAAAATAAAAAGTACTGGTGTAGTCAGTGCCAACATATAGTAGTTCGCATATTGGATATCCATAAAGAACATCCCAATGGCTACTACTGGTAGTGTAAGTATTCCAGATGCTATCATGCGTTTCTTTAGCGAACTATAGTTTTTTTGCTGTACTTCTTCCTGCTTTTTTTTACCGCTTTCAGTATCCATGATCAGATCATAGCCTATCGACTGTACCGCTTTTTGGAAAGCGGTTGGCTGCACCTGTTCCGGATGATAGGAAACCTTCACCGTCTGGGTGGCATAATTGACCTCTGCTTTCTCAACTCCCTGCTGAGCGCCTATCATACTTTCCACGCTGTTTGCACAGGCAGCACAGGTCATCCCCAGAATTGGGAGGGAAAGGGTTTGTATATCGTTTTGCATTTTCATTATCCAATGTTTGATTAAGCAAAGTTAAGGAGACATTGGTCTTTGAATTTTACAGGATTTTGTGAAAAAGTTGTATAATTCCACAATAGTTATCTGATTTAAGATTGACTGTATCTTCATAAAATTTCAATACATTATTGCTACATATTTTTGTCACAATTCCCTTTAAGCCAAAGTATTTTAATTGGAATTCAATCT
>JAIELS010000146.1 GCA_019752795.1 Sphingobacteriaceae bacterium | reverse complement strand
GACCTTGAGCTTTGAATTTCTCAATTGAGTTTAAAATCGCTATTTTAATTTCAGAATCTAAGGCCTCGTTTTCGATGGTTTCTCTTAAAACTGCTATTTTTTTGTTTCCCTCTAGGGTTAGATTTTGACTATAAGTAGGCACAGGAATAGAAGACACTGTACTGTCTGAATCATCAACACCGGCTAAAACCTCTAACAATAAAGCAGCATCTGTAACGGAAGAAGTAATAGTGCCAACCTGATCAAAAGAAGAAGCATAAGCAATTACACCATAGCGAGAAATACGGCCGTAAGTTGGTTTAAAACCAATATTTCCACAAAAAGCAGCTGGCTGACGAACTGAACCACCGGTATCTGTACCTAACGCAGCTAAACACATATCTGCTTGCACCGCAACTGCAGAACCTCCAGAAGAGCCACCCGCAACTCTCTTTTCGTCTATTGCATTTTTAACAACTCCAAAATAAGAAGTTTCATTTGAACCGCCCATCGCAAATTCATCACAGTTTAATCTGCCAATTATAATCGCATCTTCTTGTAATAAACGATTAACTACAGTTGATGAATAAGGCGATACAAAGTTTTCTAACATTTTTGAAGATGCAGTTACTTTGTGGTCTTTGTAACAGATATTATCTTTAATACCGATAACCATACCCGCAAGTTTACCTTGTGTACCATTATCTATTTTTTGTTGTACAAAATTTGCTTGCTTGGTTGCAGAATCAAAAAACACCTCATTAAAAGCATTGAGGTGTTGATTGATTTTAATTTGCTCAAAATAGTAAGAAAGTAATTCTTGTAGCTTGAGTGTTTTATGCGTAAGTTTTCCTTGTATCTCTATTAAAGAGGTATATTTCTTCAAAGCTTAAAATTAAAGGGAGAATAAAATACGAATTAAAATGATTTAGTTCTGGTTATTTGTGTTGTTAGAATTGTTTCCGGCATCATCTACACCGTCTTTACCATCTTTAAACTCTTTCATACCTTTACCTAAGCCACGCATTAATTCAGGGATTTTTTTACCTCCAAATAATAATAATACTACTAAAACAATCAGCGTAATTTCCATTGCGCCTAATGCTGCTAATATTGTTGGTTGTATCATGATGTTTTATTTAATTTCTATGTTAATTTTTTACTAAGAATGTATTTCGTTGCTTTTGTTTTCAACTTTTATTTCTTCAGCAACATTTGTTTCTTCTGCTACAACTTGATTTTCGGCAACCAGCTCTTCATTTGCAGTTACTGGTAACTCTTCTGTTGGATGATGGCGTTCAGCATGATTTTCTTCTTCAGCTTTCATTTCATTATCTAAGTCTATAGCATTGATGTTTCGATGTATCTCTCTCTTCACACCCTCAGAAGCATCTTTAAAATCTCTAATCCCTTTACCTAATCCTCTCGCCAATTCTGGTAATTTTTTACCTCCAAATAACAAAAGTACCACAACCAAAATGAGCATTATCTCACTTCCGCCCATGTTTAAAAACTCTAATAATGTGCCTGAATACATCTCTAATCTATTTATATACAAATATAGACAAATAAATTGCCTATTATCTTACTTAGCAATCCAACTTTCTGGATTTAATGCCACACTTATTCTTCTAATCTGAAACCCTAACTCTGGTATCCCGTCTGTTGGAGCTACAATACCTAGAGTTTGTCTAGTTGAAACTGTTTGCCCTTTTGAAACACTCGCACTTTTCAAGTTAGAATAAACAGTAAAGTATTCTCCATGCTTTAAAACAACATTCCATCTGCCAAATGCATCAAAAACTGTAAAAACTGTTCCATTAAAAACAGCTCTAGCACTAGCACCTTCAGAAGTTTGATAAATTACACCTTCATGCTTATCTATTGCTGTACCGACTGTAAATGTTCCAAAACGGCTGGTTATAACACCAGTTGCTACAGGCCAAGGTAAATTTCCTTTATTACTTTCAAATGCATCAGAAAGTTTAACCTCTTCTGGACTATTTTTTAATAACTGACTATCTGTTTTAGGTTTCGCAGCAACTACAGCTGGTGCAGGCTTGTTTTCTGCCTTAGCTTTAGCATTTGCAAGCCTAATCCTTTCTTTTTCCTCTGAATCTGCCTTATCCCTAGCGATTTTTATTTGTCTTGCAATCTCAGCATCAATTTGTCTTTGAATAGCATTTTGTTGCTGTCTTTTTTTCTGTATATCTTGATTAAACTGTTTCTCTTGTTTGCTTAACTTATTCAATACAACAGCCTGTTCATTTTTATTTTTATCAAGTTTAATTTTTTCAGTAACTTCTTCTTTTAACAAACTACTTTTGCTTTTTAAGCTTTGATCTAAAACAACAATCTGATTACTTAACTCTTTTTCGGTTCCCTGAATATAAGCGGCTTGTTTTTTACGGTATTGCCCAAATTGCTGTAAATATTTAATTCGTTTATAGGCTTGATTGAAATCACTTGCTGCAAAAATGAACATCATTTTATCATAAGAATTTCGGTTTCGCTGAGCAAATCTTATCATTCCAGCGTATTCCTTTTTCAAGTCTGACAATCTAGTCTTTAAGTTCTGTACCTTACCTGTATTTACGGTAATTTGTTGATCTAGGTTTTTAATCTCAGAATTAATCGTAGAAATTTTTTCTTGGCGTAATCTAATTTGCGCTTTAATAGCATTAATCTGACCTAAAGTTAGCTTCTTGCCATTAACCGTCTTTTTCAGGTTGTTTTGCGCCTCAACAATTTGCCTTTCTAAGGCTTCTTTTTTACGCGTAAGTTCTTTTGCTGTTTGCGCAAAAGCAGTTGAACAACATACTATAAAAAGTATAGAAAGGAGTAGTTTATTTAACTTCATTGCATCAAAAATATAAAAATTTAGTTGATTAGCTCATAACTTTTAGGAACAGTAAAAGGAAAGTCTACCGAAACGTTACTCTCTATTTTAGAAAACTCTATTCCTATATCCATTTTTTTTAGACCAGACATCGTGTTTATATTTAAGCTAGAAGGAAACAAGGCATTATTTAACGGCGTATACTTACCGTAAGAAACTTTAAATGCTTGTCCAGCTTTCGCATCATTTAAAGTTGTTTCGGTTACTTTTAAAAGCGTATTAAAAACACTTCTATATGCCAAATCTTTATTCGTTCCACTTAATATCCAAACACCATTTTCCTGTATTAAATTAGATGTTGTATTCATAAAATCTGGCACTGCATTTCCTGAAAGGACCGCCTGCAACAAATTAAAATCAATTTGTTTATTGGTAAATTTATAAATATAACTGAACGATTTTTTAGTATAAGTTTTTTCCAATTTATTTAAAAGGAACAAACTATCTGGCGTAATCATAGCTCTTGCTACCTCAACAATACCTCCTGCAGCGGTTACAATTACCCATATTTTTTTATCCTTTTGAATACGTATATTCATCGTTACATCATTTTGTTCTCCATTTATATTTAAATCTGCTTTGCCTTTTAAAGCAAGTGTATTAAAGTCGAGATTTTTACTCTTTAATAGCTTTAAATTTTCTGGTTTTTTATCAACTTCAACATTTCCTTGATTAGAAATTGGTGGTGCAGCAATGATTACTTTTTTGGTTTTACAGCCAAAAAACAGCGTGATTATTGCCAACAAAAATAACTTACTTAATATATTTTTTTTCATTGATTTTCTGATTTAGTTTCTGAGCATTATTTCCTAATTGCTTAGCTTTTTCCCATTGTAATAGTGCGTTTTTTGTATCACCTTTCATAAAAAGAATATCTCCATAATGCTCCAAGTAAACAGGATTTAACGCTTCATTGTTTTGTAAAGCTTTTTGTATCCAGTTTAATGCTTGCTCATATTTGCCTAATTTAAAAAGCACTAATGCATAAGTATCTGCAATAGACGCATTTTTCGGCAATTCTGCCGCAGATTTAGACGCTAGCATTTCAGCTTTGCTTAAGTTATGATTTCTTAACGCCAAATAGTAAGCATAATTACTTAAAGTTAAATAATTATCTGGCGTTAGTGCTATTGCTTTATCAAAAGCTGCATCTGCTTCCTTAAATTTTTGTTGATCTATAAAAACTTCTGCTTGTAAAGCAAAAATCATTGCTTTTAGGTTTTTATCTTCGCTGTCTAACATTAACGCCGACTTTATTTCTAAGCCTGCTTCGGCATTTTGACCGTTTCTATGTAAAGCAAAAGCCAAGTAGTAATACAAAATAGCCTGATTAGGATAAATTGATAAAGCCTCTTCACCGGTTTTTATAGCTTCGGCATATTGCCCCATTAAGGTTTGAATGCCTAGCACCTTTTCCCATGCAATATAAAGTTTTTGAGAACTTTTTAACACATTTAGATATTGTATTTTAGCCGCATTTAAGTTGCCTTGTTGATACAATACATCTCCAAATAGCAAAATTAATTGTGGATGGTTAGGATTACTTTTTATAGCAATTTCTACTAATTCAGTTGTATTTTTAACCATCTGCGGATTATTAAACCTTGGTAGCATTTGGTTTATAATTTGAATTTTGTTCTCTAGGGGCATTGATAGGTTTTCAAAAGCTAAACGCAATTGAATCATTGCTAAATCATTTTTATTCTGAGCTTGAAAAATATCGGCTAACGCTAAATCTATTTCAAAATTATTTGGCTCTAAATTTTTAGCTTTTTGCAACAATATTAATGCTTCTTCTTTTTTATTCTGGTCTAATAGAACTCCACTCAGATACAAGTAATTTTTTACATCATTTGGATTTTCATTAATTAGTTTTTCTATTTCTGCTTTGTTTGGTTCTGCTTTATTATATTGTGTTAATACTCTTTGCTTGGCTTCAGTTAATTCTTTAGAAGTTCCAAAATTCTTTTCTATTATTGTATAAATTTTCTGTGCGTCTTCTTTTTTACCTGCAATAAAAAGAGCATTTGCTTTATCAAAATAAAGGTTAACATCTTCGGCAGACATTTTAATCAATTGATCAAAAACAACAACCAAAGCATCCATATTTCCATTTCGTTTGTAAATTTCTGCTTGAAGTTTTAGATACCAAATATTAGTAGCATTTAATCCAATTGCTTTTTTAATTGCTATTTCTGCATCGAGCAATTTATTTTGGCGATAATTGATGTTAGCCAGCTCAAAATAAGCAGCATCATTTTTCTCATCTAACGTAATAATTTTGGTGAAATTTTTACTGGCATTTACATAATTCTCTGCCATTTTATCTTTTAATCCTGCAAAGAAAAGCTCTGTTATTACATTACTCTCCCTTCCTTCTGGTGAAGGTATTTCTTGTGCATACAAACTGATGTTTACAAAAAGCAAGAAAAGGAAGAGTAGTTTTTTAAATTTCATCTTTTAACTGATTGGTCCTCGATTACACTCAGACTGACAACTGCTTATGTATTGTTTGATAATCGAAAATGCAAATTGAAAATTATTTGCCAGTATGTCCGTAACCACCTTCCCCACGAGTAGTATCGCTTAACTCAGTTACGTTTGCCCAGCTAACGGTTTCGTATTTTGCTACAACCATTTGTGCAATTCGATCACCGTCATTTATTACAAAATCTGTATCTGATAAATTAACTAAAAGCACTTTAATTTCACCTCTATAATCTGCATCAATTGTACCAGGCGAATTAACGATGCTGATACCATGTTTATATGCTAAGCCACTACGTGGTCTAATTTGCGCTTCGTAACCTATTGGCAATTCGATATGTAATCCAGTAGGAATTAACAAACGTTGTAAAGGTTTAAGTATAATTTGTTCTGATGTAAATGCTCTTAAATCCATTCCCGCAGCATGTGCAGTTTCGTAAGCTGGTAATGGATGGATAGAATTATTGATAATTTTTATTTCCACTATGTTAAATTTTAGATATGGGAATTTAAGCTTTCTTTAAAATTTTCATCAAATCATTTTTTTCAAAATAAGCAACTCCTACTACAAATGCAATTAATAAAGCGTTGCCAATGTATATATTTCTATTAAACAGAAAGAATGAAGTAAAAACAATTAAAGTTGAGATGATTAAATAAACTGAAATTTTCTTTAAATCGTACGGGATTGGATAATATTTTTGACCCAAAACATAAGATAAAACCATCATTACAAAATAAGCCAACATACTTACCCATGCAGAACCCATGTAACTAAATTTAGGTATTAAAATTATATTAAGTACAATAGTGATGATAGCCCCAATTACAGAAATATATAAACCAAAACGAGTTTGATCTGATAATCTATACCAAATAGAAAGATTCATGTAAATACCTAAACAAACATAACCTAATAACAAATATGGAACAGCAGGTAAGCCAACCCAATATTCGCTTTTACTGATGAAGTGTTTTAAGATTTCAATATTAGCGATAAGCCCAACAAATAAAATAGTTAAGGCAATTACAAAATACTTTAAAATGGTAGCATAGGTATTTTTGGCATTTTGCTGCTTCGCATGACTAAAGAAAAAAGGTTCTGCCCCTAGTCTAAAGGCAGTAATAAAAATACTTAGAAATATAGCGATTTTACATACAGCACCGTATATACCAACTTCTCCGTCGGCAATTTCTATTGGTAAAAGCTTTTTGAGTACAATTTTATCTAAATTTTCATTTACAATAAAAGATAAATTGGCTACTAAAATTGGCCAGCTGTAGGAATACATTTTACCAAAAAGTTCTTTATCGAATTTGAATTGGAGTTTTAAAAATTCTGGCAAAAGATAGATTAGCGTTGCCAAACTTGCAATTAAGTTCGATAAAAACACATACCCAATCCATTGAAATCTGTACCAAGAGGCGAACCAATCTGCGCCAATCCAATTGTTTTTAATGATTGCTGGAACAACAAAAATAAAGATGAGGTTAAAGCCTACAAAACATCCAATATTTAAAAATTTGGCAATACTATATTGTATTGGTCTTTCATCAGCACGAAGTTTAGCAAATGGAATTACACAAATTGCATCAATGAATAAAATCCATAAGAAAAAATTCACATAGCTTTTATAGTCGGCAATTATTGCCACTGTAGTTTCACCAGCTAAATATCCGGCAATAGCACCAGAAAATACAAGGCCAGTAATCAGAAATAGGGTTGATATAAATGCGATACACAGAAATGAATTGTTATAAACTTCTTGCTTTTTGTCTTCGTATTTATTTAAGTAACGGAAATAAGTGCTTTCCATACCAAAAGCCAAAATCGCGTTGATAATCGAGGCATTAGCATACATATTTGTAAAGATACCATAAGTACCTTTTGCATAAACTGCTGTATAAATTGGCGTTAAAATAAAATTGAATAACCTAGAGAACACAGTACTTAGACCGTATATTGCTGTTTGCCCAAGAAATTTTTTATATACAGACATTTTCTAGTATTGAGCCGTAGGCCATGAAAGTTAATTAATAAACTTTACCAAAGTAAATTCTTTTTTACGACTTCAAAGTTGCGGTAATTTTTTAATTCTCCGTCACTTAATTCAACATTCTCTACTACAGACTTATCCGGTCCTTCCTTACACCATTCTACAAACATATCTAAAAAAGTTGCTGCACCTTCTGCCTCAATATAAACTGAACCGTCCTTTTCATTTCTAACCAAGCCTTTTATGCCCATTTGGTCAGCAACTGCCTTTGTACTTGCTCTAAAAAAAACTCCTTGAACTTTCCCAGTTACTTTGATGTTAATATGTTTCATTATTTTTTTATCTCTTGCGCTGGTTCTTTTATCTTCATTTCCTTAGCCTTTTTCTTAACCAACACAATTGCCGCTACCACTAAAATAACAGTTATTGCTGCAATTATTCTTTTTATAATCATTTTAAACTATTAAACTGGACTACCGAATGTTACTTTTCCAAATAGGAGAGCAAATATGGTGTATATAACTGTGGGAATTAGAATTAAATTTAAATCGGTGTGAGCGATAAAGAATTTAAACAAGGCCAAACTACCTACCATATAATGCATAAAATTCCCTATGGCTACTGGTTTGCTATAAATGCCACCGATTAAATTGGCTTTTGCAGTCCAGTTTAACAGTGCAAAACCTAAATATAAAGCGCCTAAAATTTGAAGAATTAGCGGGAAAATCGCCAAATCGACTACCCCAAAATAAGCTAATATTTCATGTGGAATAAACGAGCAAGCTAAACCAATCATAGCTAAAGATACTGCGCTCGAAGTCATTAATAATTTAGTGTTCATTTAGATATTTTAAAAATTTAGATTTTCTATCTGCTTTTTTTCTTGTAAAAATTCTGTCCAAATTTCGGTTAAAATTTGTGCGGCTGGTTTAATTTCATTGAGCATAGCTGATACTTGTCCTATTTCTAACTCACCTTCATCCATATTGCCTTCAAACATACCTAATTTTGCTCTTGCTCTACCCAAAAGTTCACTCAATTGGGCTGAATTTGCACCTTCAGCTTCTGCCTGAGCCACTGCATCTGCAAACTCATTTTTAAGTAAACGAACGGGTACTAACTTTTTTAACCTCAATTTGGTATCGCCTTCAGCAGCAGAAATTATTTTTTCTTTAAAGTTTGGATGAGCTGATGACTCTTCAGCAACCGCAAAAGCAGAACCAATTTGAACAGCATCTGCCCCTAATGCAAAACAGGCTAACATCGCTTTTCCGCTTCCAATTCCGCCTGCGGCGATAACAGGAATATTAACCGATTCTTTAATCATTGGGATTAGACAAAGTGTAGTTGTTTCTTCCCTTCCATTGTGGCCGCCAGCCTCAAAACCTTCTGCAACGATTGCATCTACACCACATTCTTGTGCTTTTAATGCAAATTTAGTGTTCGCAATTACATGCACCACAACTATTCCATTTTCTTTTAAAAAGTTTGTCCAAGTAGCCGGATTACCTGCAGAAGTAAATACAATTTTTACATCTTCCTCCACCAAAATATCCATTATTTCTTTAACATTTGGATAAAGCAAGGGAACATTTACTGCAAAAGGCATTGTGGTTGCTTGTTTACATTTCTGTATGTGTATGCGCAGCACATCTGGATACATAGAACCAGCACCAATTATCCCTAAACCACCTGCATTAGAAACTGCAGAAGCCAATTTCCAACCGCTACACCAAATCATTCCGGCTTGAATAATTGGATATTTAATGTTGAATAGTTCTGTAATTTTATTAGACATTTTGCTAAAATAAGCGTTTTATTTTGGTTTCCTTTTTTATCTGCAAATCTTCATTAAGCTCGATTAAAACAATCCCTGGTTTCTTGCCAATTGCTAAACTTCCATACTGATTTGCGATACCTAAAAATTCGGCTCCATTTAAGGTTGCCCATTTAATAGATTCATTAAACGGAATTTGTTTTTCATCTTGTAAAATTTGCATCTCTGTCAAGATATTTAGTTGATGATTACTCGCTAAACTATCTGTTCCTAAAGTTAATTTCAATTCCGCTTCATTTAAAACTGCTAAGTTTGGCAAGATGTTTTCAATGTACAAATTAGCATTTGGGCACAAACACCAATATAATTGTTGATGCTCGCTTTGAGCAAAATTAATATCAGCTTTGCTAACCATTGTATTATGCACCAAAAGTGTATTTACATTTTTAGGCATTTTAGGCAAATGATAATGAATGGCGTTTTTGCCAGAATTATGATCTTCACTTTGTGCTATGCCTAAATCAGCAAAAAACTCAGCAAAAGTCCCTATTCCTGATTCAAAAAGTTCATTCTCTCCTTGCGTTTCTTGGTTATGTATCGATAAAATATCCTCGCTTTGCGTAAGTTTTGCTATTTCACTAAATAGCTCTGATGAAACAGAATATGGCGCATGCGGTACAACAGACGCCCTTAGCGGCTCAAAATCTTTTTTTAGCTGTAAACCTTGTGCAACAATTGGCTCAGATGGTCTATTAAAACCAAATATTTCCACAAATGTGTGATAATAAATTTTGCTCTTTAATTTTACATTTTTAGATATTAGTACATTAGAAATATCACCAACTGCAACAATACCATTGTTATACATTTCTTGATCACCATTTTGCATGGCTGAAATCACCCCTTCTTCGGGCTGTTGCCTTAAAGCTAAAATTTGCTTGAT
>JAIELS010000217.1 GCA_019752795.1 Sphingobacteriaceae bacterium | reverse complement strand
AATTAGAAAATGAGAAAGAAAATGAATTAGAAAATGTTGAAAATGAAGAAGAAGAAGAGAAAAAGGAAACGAAAGAATTAGAATTAATTATTGAAACATCTCGAAATACAATTGATCAAATAAATTATTTAAATCAATTTGTTTGATTTTTCCTTTTGCATAAAAAATGATTTTTTTAGAATCTGGTGTCCATGCAAAGTTTGGGTACACACCAAATATTGCCCATGTTTCTTGTTGGTCATGAGTTAAATCTTCGGTTAAAGGCCATTGCTCTCCGGTAGCTAAATTTTGAATGTACAAAACTGATTTTAAGCGAACACGTTTAACGTAGGCCATAAATTTTCCATCTGGAGATATTTGTGGACGAGCTGCACCACCTTGTTCAGCTATTAAATTTGTAATTTTTCCAGTATTTAAATCCAATTGCTTAATCGCATAAATTAATCCGTTTGGGTCCTTACTGTATTCGAAATTTGGACCAGGAGAAACATCCTCGCTATAATATAAATATTTGCCATCTAGCGAAACATTTGGTTCACCAGCATCTTGCTGATCATTCTTTCTTTTGGTTAGCTGAATACCATCGCCACCGTAAATGCTATACATCCACATTTCTCCTGCACCTAAAGAACGAGAGCCTGTATAATGCTTGCGAGCAATTAAATAATCGCTATTTGGCATCCATGTTGCATTATTTAATAACCTGAAACTTTCTTTGGTAATTTGTTTTTTATTTCCACCCTGAGTGTCCATAATCCAAATATTATCTCCGCCATTTTTATCACTTGTATAAGAAATGTATTTTCCATTCGGACTAAAACGAGGCTGAACATCATATGCTATTCCGCCACTTAAAAGTGTAGCTGGACCACCACTTATTGGCATTTTATAAATATCACCTAGTAAATCAAAAACAATTTCTTGTCCATTCGGACTTACGTCTAAATTCATCCAAGTGCCTTCGTCTGTAGTGATATTAAAGGTTTTTGTTGGTCCTTTATATTTTTCAACATCCCATTTTGTAGTTTCCTTAGGAGTTTGTGCACTTGCAAAAATTATCGATAATAAACAGCTCGTTAGTATGAAGTATTTTTTCATCTCTTTAATTATATATAATAATTTCGCAATTTAATAATATCAGTCTGTTTTTGTTAGTTTTGATGTACCTTTTTATGAAAGCAGTAGAGATTTTAAAAAAATATTGGGGATTTGATAACTTTAGGCCTTTACAAGCCGATATTATTCAATCTGTTTTAGATGGAAAAGACACTTTAGCACTTTTACCAACTGGTGGCGGAAAATCTATCTGTTTCCAAGTTCCAGCTATGGTTTTGGATGGTATTTGTATTGTTGTTTCTCCGCTAATTGCTTTAATGAAAGATCAGGTAGAGAATTTAAAAGCAAAAGGCATTGAAGCTATTGCAATTTATGCGGGCATGGGTAAAAGAGAAATCGATATCCTTTTAGATAATTGTATTTATGGAAACATCAAATTTCTTTATTTATCACCAGAAAGATTATTATCTGAAATTGTAAAGGAACGCATTTCTTACATGAATGTTAATTTAATTGCCATTGATGAAGCACATTGTATTTCTCAATGGGGGTACGATTTTAGACCTCCTTATTTAAAGATTAAAGATTTAAGAACAATACTTCCTGGGAAACCAATTTTAGCATTAACAGCTACGGCAACGGCTTTTGTAAAAGAAGATATTATCCAAAGATTAGAGATGAAAGATGCTCAGATTTTTGTAAAAAGCTTTGCCCGTAAAAACTTAAGTTATGTAGTTTTTGATTTAGAAGATAAACACAAAAAATTAATTGAAATTGTAAATAATGTTAAAGGTTGTGGCTTGGTTTATGTTCGAAATAGAAGAGAAACAGCAGAAATTGCTCATTTCTTACAGCGAAATGGAATAGCAGCAGATTTTTATCATGCGGGTATAGAGAAAGAGCTTCGATTTAAAAAGCAAGAAGATTGGAAAAAGGATGTAATTAGAGTAATGGTGGCTACAAATGCTTTTGGTATGGGCATAGATAAGCCAGATGTACGTTTCGTTATTCATTTAGATTTGCCAGATAGTTTAGAAGCATATTACCAGGAAGCGGGTAGGGCCGGCCGAGATGAAAAACGGGCTTTTGCGGTATTGTTAGCCAACAAGTCAGATCAATTAATTTTAAATGCAAAATATGCAGATAGTTTCCCAACTGTTAATGAAATCAAAAAGGTATATCATTACTTAGGTAGTTATTTTCAATTAGCCTATGGGGCTGGAGAAGGGTTAAGCTTTGAATTTGATTTAGCCGATTTTTGTAAAAAATTTAGTGTTGGCGTAATTAAAACTTTAGCAGCTTTAAAATTTTTAGAACACGATGGTTACCTTGTTCTATCCGAGAATATCTTCTTACAATCTAGAATAATGTTTATTGCCAATCATGAAGATGTTTATCGTTTTCAAATAGAGAACTCTGGATATGATCCAATCATCAAAACTATTCAACGTTCTTACGGTGGTGCTTTTGATGGTTATGTTAAAATTAAAGAAAGTGATTTATCTAATCGCTTAAAAATTTCTTATCAGGATGTAATAAAACATTTAAATAGTTTACAGCAGCTAGAAATTTTGTCTTATTTACCACAAACAGACCAACCACAATTACAATTTGTTTTGCCAAGAGCAGATCAGTTGCATTTAGATATAGATGTTAACTACATTAAATTAAGGCAACAAATACAAATGGACCAAATTAAAGCTGTTTTAGCTTATTCGTCCACTTTAAAATGTAGAAGTCAACAATTGCTAGCTTATTTCGGAGAAATTAATGCAGAGAAATGTGAGTTTTGTGATGTTTGTTTGGCAGAGCGAAAATTAGAAGATGCAGCTCAAATCAATGATAAAATCGATTTTGAAATAACTACGTTGCTACAAAGTCAACATTGTAGTTTAGATGATTTAGTAAATCATATTCATTCTGGTTCAGAAGCTCAAAAAATTGAACGAATTAGAGAGTTATTAGATGCTGGTAAAATTAAATATGATGGTAAAAAGTACTATTTAAAATCCAATTTATAGTACGGTTATTTAATTTTAACATAAAAATATTATTTATCTTTGACAGATGCTTGAAAAGCATTTAGTTTTACGGTTCTTAATTTAAAGACCAATAAATTTTTACTGATGAAGTTTGTTTGGGTATACTTAAGTATTTTTATTTTAACAATTTTTCTTGCTAACGCTCAACTCGGCCCAGGTTGTTATGTTGGTGGCGTTTTATATACTTCAACTACATCTAAAAGTAATAGACATTTCTATCGTACTCCAGGAGATATGAATTCTGTTTGTGGATTTGTAAGAACAGGCAGTAATAATACTTGCAGACTATATAATAGCGGTCCAGTAGCTAATAACTCTAGTTACACTGCTTATTCCAATTCTTTCAGTAATGATTGGGATGAAATTTCTTGCCCAATAGACAGTTATGTTTGGGTATTGCTGCTTACTAGTGCTGTTTTCTCTTTTTTTAGACTAAAACCTTTGCTAAATACCAAATAGCATGTTGATGTTTAAGAAATAAAGCTTTTAGAGCCTAATATCCCTCATTAAATTAATAACTACATATTTTTTGTTATTATCATTTCTAATCACTTATTTTTATCAATATTTTGATGAGATTTAGTAATTAGCTATTTTCAACTATCTGCATATTTTTCTAAAATTATGAAAGAAAAAAACGATAAAAAAATTATTCGCTCTTGGGCTTATTTTGATTGGGCTAACTCTGCTTATAATTTGGTAATTACCTCAACTATATTTCCAGCTTACTATACTATTATCACTTCAGATGATGATCCTAATACGATAGATTATGTTAATTTTTTAGGAGGAAAATATGTAAACTCTGCACTTTATAGCTATGCAATGGCATTTGCTTTTCTGGTTATCGCATTAATTTCTCCAATACTTTCTTCTATTGCCGATACACGTGGAAATAAGAAAATATTTATGCAAATCTTTACTTATTTAGGTGCTTTATCTTGTTGTGGTTTATTCTTTTTTAAGCTAGAAACATTAGAGATTAGTATTGTTTTCTTTGTTTTAGCAGCAATTGGCTTTTGGGGAAGTTTGGTTTTTTATAATTCCTATCTTCCAGAAATTGCTACTGTAGACCAGCAAGATAAAGTAAGTGCAAAAGGCTTTACTTATGGTTATATTGGTAGTATAATTCTTCAGTTAATATGTTTTGTTTTTGTATTTAAACCAGAGTGGTTTGGCATAACAGATAGTTCTATTCCTGCAAGATTATCGTTTTTTATGGTAGGAATTTGGTGGGTAGTTTTTGCGCAAATTCCATTTAAAAATTTACCCAAAGGTAGCCCGAATTTTAAAACCAATAAGCAAAACATAATGACAAGTGGTTTTTTAGAATTGAAAAAAGTTTGGGGCGAAGTAAAACAAATGCCATACCTTAAAAGGTTTCTATTTTCATTTTTCTTTTATTCAATGGGTGTACAAACGGTTATGCTGGTTGCTACAATTTTTGCAGAAAAAGAATTGCATTTGCCAACATCGAAGTTAATTGCAACTATTTTAATATTACAAATTGTAGCTATTCCTGGAGCTATGTTGATGTCTTATTTATCATCTAAAAAATATGGAAACGTAAATGTTTTAATAGGGGTAGTAATAATTTGGATATTAGCTTGTTTTGCTGCATATCATGTTCAAACAGAATATCAATTTTATGCTTTGGCCGCCGTTATCGGATTAATTATGGGTGGAATTCAATCTTTATCTCGTTCTACATATTCTAAATTATTACCACAACAAAGCCCAGATCACACTTCATTTTTTAGCTTTTACGATGTAACTGAGAAGGTTGCATTAGTAATTGGCATGTTTAGCTTTGGTTATATTGAAGAATTTACTGGCAGTATGCGAAATTCTATTATTGCTTTAGCCGTATTTTTCATTTTAGGATTGCTATTTTTGTTCTTCTTAAAAAGAGTTGAACCTAAAACTGTTGCTAATTAAGAGCAGTTTTTTAATTTTAAAATCTCCCTAATGAAAATAGAGCTATTTATTCCTTGCTTTGTAGATCAATTATATCCAGAAACTGCATTTAACACGATTAAAGTATTAGAAAAAGCTGGTTGCACCGTAAATTATAATTCAAAACAAACTTGTTGCGGTCAGCCTGCATATAACGCAGGTTATTGGGAACAAGCAAAAGAGATAGGCAATAAATTTTTAGACGATTTTTCAAGTAGCGATTACATAGTAGCACCATCTGCTTCTTGCGTTGGTATGGTTAAAAATGGGTTTAACGATTTGTTTACCAATACGATGGTTCATAACAAATGTAGAAGCACGCAAGCTAATATTTTCGAGTTATCTGATTTCTTAATTAATGTTTTGAAGAAAGATTATTTTGGAGCGGAGTTAGAAGGGAAAGCAGTATATCATGATTCATGTAGTGGTTTACGGGAATGTAAAATCAAAGATGAACCTCGTCAATTACTAAGTAAAGTACATGGTTTAGAAATGGTGGAGATGAAAGACACTGATATGTGTTGCGGTTTTGGTGGTACATTCGCTGTTAAGTTCGATGCAATTTCATCTGCAATGGCCGAACAGAAAATAAA
Source organism: Sphingobacteriaceae bacterium (assembly GCA_019752795.1). Taxonomy (GTDB): domain Bacteria; phylum Bacteroidota; class Bacteroidia; order Sphingobacteriales; family Sphingobacteriaceae; genus Pedobacter. The sequence goes on along the minus strand of JAIELS010000217.1, from coordinate 4,724 downwards.
TAATGCGCTAGAAATGGATGCAGAATATATAATTTCAACAGACTTATCTTGTTTAATGCATTTAGAGGGGTATATTAAAAAAAATAATATCCCTATTAAAACCATGCATATTGCAGATGTTTTAGCGAATGGATGGCTAGACTTTTAATCCAAAGCCTCTTAATCTGACCCATAAAAATTCACCTCAATTCTTTTCACTTCTTAAGAGGAAAAAGTAATAGTTTAAATATTTCTTTTCTTATTAAACTTTCATACTATTAAATAGTCTATAGCTGGATTAAAAGAATGAAAGGCTTATTTATTAAATAAATAAGAATTGTAAAAGATTGGTTATAATTCTAGAAATTAACCTTTTTTAACATTTCAAGTCTAGAAACTACGATAAATTTGTAATATCAAAATATTTATAAAAATACAAATGAAAAAAATGGTATTTGCCTTTATAGGCATAGTTGCGTTTACCTTATCGGCTAATGCTCAAAAAAAATCTGGAGCTATTCAGTTTGAAACTACATTAGATCCTGCTGCTATGGCTGCAGAAAGAGGTATTCAATTGTCTGAGCAAATGAAGGCTAACATGCCAAAAAGTGTGAAATCTAACTTTGAATTATTATTTACTGCAACAAACGCTAGTTACATGCCGGTTGAAGAGACTGAGGATAGTAATGGTGGCGGCGGTGGTGGTATGGGCCGTATGATGATGCGTTTTGGTGGTTCTGGTGGTGCTAGAGAATATTTTTATAGCTTTGCTGATCAAAAATTAGTAGAAGTTTTTGATTTAAGCGATACTACTTATGCAATGCAAAGCAAGTTAACCCTAGCTTCTCCAGCACAAACAAATTTTAATATGGGTGGCGGTAATAGACAAGGTGGTGCTAATGCAAATACTCCGGCTCCTGCTGCGAATGCAAATTCAATAGAATATTTACCAGGAGATGCGAGATTTGAAGTTATTAAAAGTGATGAAACAAAAAAAATAGTTGGCTTAAATTGTAATAAAGCAATTGTTAAAACTATTCGTAAAGCAAAAGTTTTAGGCGAAGTTGGTGAAATTTCTGACGAAACCATTGTTTGGTATACGACTGAACTTGGATTTAATTTTTCTCCTAACCCTAATATGTGGACAGAAGGTACGGTTTTGGCTATTGAAACAAAAGGAAGTGTAATAAGCGCTAAGAGTATTGAATACCGTGGTGTTAGTGCTAAAGATGTAACAGCGCCAAAAAAAGCTATTTCAATTACTGCAGATGAGTATAAAGTGAAAATGGAAAATATGATGAAAAGATTTAGTGGTGGTGGTAACAGACAAGGTGCTGCTCCAGCAAGAATGATTATCAATTAATTTCTATTAAATAGATTTAAAAGTCCCGATTTTATCGGGACTTTTTTTTATAAATTATTTTTATCACAAGCATAATGTTTACCTTTGCAGTTCGAAAATCACGTAGTAGGTGATTTATTAAACAATTTTATAAACTTTAAATCATAGTTGTAGATGATTAACATTACTTTACCTGACGGTTCTAGTCGTCAGTACGAAAAGGGCACAACTGCCCATCAAATTGCCTTATCAATATCAGAAGGCTTAGCAAGAAACGTTTTAGCTGCAGAAGTTAATGGAGAAATCTGGGATTCTTCTAGACCAATTGAAGCAGATTCTACTGTTAAACTATTAACATGGAATGATGCTGACGGTAAGGCTACATTTTGGCACTCATCAGCTCATATCATGGCTGAAGCTTTAGAAGCGTTATATCCAGGTACAAAATTTGGTATCGGTCCTGCAATTGAAACAGGATTTTATTACGATGTAGATTTTGGTGATAGAGAATTTTCTTCGGACGATTTTAAAGCTATTGAAGCTAAAATGTTAGAGTTAGCTAAACAAAAACAAGAGTTTAGCAGAAAAAGTGTAAGCAAAGCTGATGCAATAAATTATTTCACTGAAAAAGGTGATGAATATAAACTAGATCTTTTAGAAGGTTTAGATGATGGGAAAATTACTTTTTATACTCAAGGAGAGTTCACAGATTTATGCCGCGGACCGCACATTCCAAATACTGGTTTTATAAAAGCCATAAAATTGATGAATGTTGCCGGTGCTTACTGGCGTGGAGATGAAACTAAAAAACAATTAACCCGAATTTATGGCGTAACTTTTCCTAAAGCTAGTGAATTAACGGAGTATCTGTTAATGATTGAAGAGGCAAAAAAACGTGACCATCGTAAGTTGGGTAAAGAATTAGAATTGTTTATGTTCTCTGAAAAAGTTGGTGCTGGCTTGCCAATGTGGTTGCCAAAAGGAACTGCTTTGCGTGAGCGTTTAGTTCAATTTTTAACAAAAGCTCAAATTAAATCTGGTTACGAACAAGTAATTACACCACATATCGGACATAAAAACTTATATGTAACTTCTGGTCATTATGATAAATATGGGAAAGATAGCTTTCAGCCAATAAAAACACCACAAGAAGGAGAGGAGTTCTTTTTAAAACCGATGAATTGTCCTCACCATTGTGAGATGTATAAATTTAAACCTCGTTCTTATAAAGATTTACCAGTTCGTTTCGCAGAATTCGGAACAGTTTATCGTTACGAACAAAGTGGGGAGTTACATGGTTTAACTCGTGTGCGTGGATTTACTCAAGATGATGCACATTTATTTTGTCGCCCAGATCAAGTAAAAGAAGAATTTAAAAAGGTAATTGAATTGGTTTTATATGTTTTCAAATCTTTAGGATTTGATAATTACATAGCCCAAGTATCATTACGTGATCCAGAAAATAAAGCTAAATACATTGGTTCTGATGAGAATTGGAAACTGGCTGAGAGCTCAATTATAGAGGCTGCAGCCGAAATGAATTTACCAACAGTTGTAGAACTTGGAGAAGCTGCTTTTTATGGACCTAAGCTAGACTTTATGGTAAAAGATGCTTTGGGACGTAAATGGCAATTAGGTACAATTCAGGTAGATTATAATTTACCTGAGCGTTTCGAATTAGAATATACAGGTAGTGATAATCAAAAACACCGTCCAGTAATGATACATCGTGCCCCATTTGGCTCTTTAGAGCGTTTTGTGGCAGTTTTAATAGAACATTGTGCTGGTAATTTTCCATTATGGCTATCTCCAGAGCAATATATTATTCTTCCTATCTCTGAAAAATATGAAGAATATGCGAAAAAAGTTTCAGATGAACTAAATAATTCCGATATTCGCGGGCTGATAGACTTCCGAGATGAGAAGATTGGAAGGAAAATTAGAGATGCTGAGGTTAAAAAGTTGCCTTATATGCTGATAATTGGCGAAAAAGAAATGGAAGAGGGGAAAGTGTCAGTACGTAAACATGGCGATGGGGACTTAGGTTCTATGACTTTAGCAGAGTTTAGTGCATTAATTATTAAAGAAATAACAGTTTAAATAAGGATTACATTTGGCATTAGGAAGACCAGGATTTAATAGGGGACCACGTCCTCCTTTTAAGAAAAAAGAAGCAGAACATAATATTAATCAGTATATCAGGGCTCAAGAAGTTAGGTTATCTGGAGATAATGTTGAGCCAGGAATTTACCCTTTGGCAAAAGCTTTGGCACTTGCTGATGAGTTAGAATTGGATTTGGTAGAGATTTCTCCAAACGCAGTTCCTCCAGTTTGCCGTATTATCGATTATAGCAAGTTTGTTTACGAACAAAAGAAAAAGCAAAAAGAGATTAAAGCAAATGCTAAACAAACTGTAATTAAAGAAATTCGTTTTGGTCCTAATACCAACGATCACGATTTTCAATTTAAATTAAAACACGCAGTTAGCTTTTTAGAAAACGGCGAAAAGGTTAGAGCTTACGTACATTTTAAGGGTAGAGCTATTGTTTATAAAGAACAAGGTGAGATCTTATTGTTAAAGTTTGCTCAAGCATTAGAAGATATAGGTAAAGTAGAATTATTACCTAAATTAGAAGGAAAGCGTATGTTTTTAACATTAGCTCCTAAAGTAGCAAAGAAGTAATACATATATAAATTAAAACAAGGTTATGCCAAAAATGAAAACCAATTCCAGTGCTAAAAAGCGTTTTTCGCTTACTGGAACAGGGAAAATCAAAAGAAAGAACGCATACAAAAGTCACATTTTAACAAAAATGAGCACTAAACGTAAGCGTAACTTAGGCCAGACAAGTCTGGTAAGTGATGCTGATATGGGCAACGTTAAACGTATGCTTGCAATCGGTAAATAATTAAATTTTTAACCAGATACTCGGTACCTAAGATTGCTAAGGCAACACCGCTTATCAAAAACAACACACTATGCCACGTTCGGTAAACGCAGTAGCTGCTAGACGCAGAAGAAAAAAAGTCCTAAATATGGCCAAAGGCTATTGGGGATCAAGAAGCAAGGTATTTACCATTGCTAAAAATACGGTAGAAAAAGGTTTGCAATATGCTTACCGTGACCGTAAAGTTAAGAAAAGAGAATTCCGCGGTTTGTGGATCCAACGTATCAACGCTGGAGCACGTGAACACGGTGTATCTTACTCTCAATTAATTGGTAAATTAGCAGCTAAAAACATCGGTTTAAACCGTAAAGTATTAGCAGATTTAGCTATGAACCATAAAGATGCTTTCAAAGCAATTATTGATGCAGTAAAATAAGAAATACAATACAATGAAAAAGGGGAACAATTTGTTCCCCTTTTTTTATGTTTATTTTTTCTTCATTTAGAAATGAGTA